>JBAXWB010000007.1 GCA_037128595.1 bacterium | reverse complement strand
CTTACCGCGTGACCTTTTTATACAACTGGTGTTGCATTAGCTGGTTGCGCGCGGGCCGGATGATCAGGTCTTTCTGGTGCAGTTGTGCCGCGTGTGACGCGGAATGCGCCCGGGACGAATGGTTTCTGAGCCGGACCTGTCGTCGCAACACCCCCCAGGCCCCCATGAGCAGGAGGCACGAGCCAATCTCCAGGATGATCGTAACGTGCTCAGTGGTAGGGGATATCATAATAGCTAAACCTGATTAGCGGTCCCTTGCTTATTTACCGGGTGCACCGCAAGGGGGGCATTCGACATGAAATCAAGGAAACACACAAGGGTCATATGTCCCGATAATTTAGGTATATAAGCCCCTGCTATATTCTTTTAAAATTAGCTACAACCCTCCTCGCCGTATTGCGGGCTGAAAGGAGAGCGGGATGAGAAAAACAAAACTGAAATCAGGCACGGGTAAAATAGAGGTGTTTATCGCCGACAGTTATCCGGTATTCCGGTTTGGACTCCTGGCGCATTTGGCCGTGACCTCCGATATGGTGGCTGCCGGGCAGGCGTGCAACGGGTTGGAACTGGTGGCGGGTGTTCACGGCCGCGAGCCGGATGTATTATTCCTGGATGCGGGCCTGAAGGGGTTGGAGGGGTTCCTGGTGTTAAAGCAGATCAAGGAAGACGCCCCGGATCTTCCCGTTTTACTGATGGCGGCCGCCCAGGATATCCGGTGGTTGTTAAGGGGGATACGTGCCGGGGCATCAGGCGTTGTTTCGCGTTCCGCCTCACTGGAGGAAGTGGAATTGGCCATCCGGCGGGTGCATGCCGGGCAACCCTATATGCCTGCGCCGCTGGCCGAACAGCTGGTCTTATACTATCAGCGCAACGAGAGTGAACCCCTGGACGAACGCCTGTCTCCCCGCGAATTCGAAGTCATGCAATGGCTGACAAAGGGGCTTAAATTGTCGGAGGTAGCCCGGCAACTTAACATCAGCCACCAGACGGTCACGACCCACCGCCGTCATATTCAGGAAAAAACCGGACTCCGGACCACCGCGGAGATCATCCGCTATGGCATCCTGAATGGAGTAGGGGAACCTATGGAGAAAGCCTAAGGTTGTGAGGCCGGCGTTTTGACGGTCGACTCGTAACTCATAACTTATTACTCATGTCTTGACTTTGAACCCTCAGACTCACCGATCTCGATCCTCGCCCTCTCCGACTTTGTGCTGGACAAGTTCACGCTTTTTTGCTTCCCTGCGGGGTAATGGTATTGAAGAATCCATCATATCACTATGTCATTTCTCGTTACACTTCTCACCTTGTCAATAATGTTGGATTACAAGAGTTTATTGAATAATTTGAGGCCAGTGCGCTAAAGGCTTTGAAAGGAATTTTATGGCTATAATTGACGTTGTAAAGTGGGATGCTGCGCCTGGCGTCTTTGCGTGGAAATATCCTTCGGCTGAATTGTCCACATGGACCCAGTTGATCGTTTCCGAGTCGCAGGAGGCATGCCTCTTCAAGGAAGGTAAAATTGTTGGCCCGTTTCCCCCGGGCCGCCATACTCTCAGCACGGATAACTATCCCGTTTTGAGCGAATTCTTCAAGGTTCCGTTCGGTAAATCCCCTTTTACTGCCGAGGTCTGGTATGTTCAGCGGACTTTTAAGTTGGATATCAAGTGGGGGACATTGGATCCGATCCAACTGGAAGATCCGAAGTACAAGATTATGCTGCCTGTGCGGGCTTTCGGGCAGTATGGGTTGCGGATTGAGGACAGTTCGAAGTTCCTGATCAAACTCGTTGGCACTTTGCCCGCCTTCACCCAGAAGACTCTGACTGAGTATTTCAAAGGTTTCATAGTCACGCATTCGAAAGACATAATTGCCAAATATCTGGTCGAGAAGAACGTCTCCATCCTCCATATTGCAGCAAACCTCTCATCGATTTCAGAAGCGCTCATGGAGAAGTTGACGCCCATACTGGACGAGTACGGGATCGGGCTCGCTAATTTTTTGGTTAACTCTATCTCGACCGATGATAACGATCCGGCGGTGGTTCAGCTCAAGGCGGCGCTTGCCAAAAAGGCCGAGATGGACATTGTTGGATACAACTATCAGCAGATGCGCTCCTTCGACACCATGCATGCCGCCGCAAGCAATACAGGGGGCGGGCAGGGGGGCTTGATGGGTGCGGGTATTGGCTTCGGTCTTGGTATGGGAGCGGGAGGCGGAATGGGGGCTGTTATGGGGCAGATGGCTGAACAGATCAGGCCAACAGGCATTGCATGTCCCTGTGGCAGGATGAATGACCGCGAGGCAAGGTTTTGCGCAGGATGTGGAATATCCGTTATTGCGGGGGCCGTTCCAACAAATGAAAGATCACTCGTCTGCGACAAATGCGGGAGTTCGGCTCCGAAAGGGGCGAAATTCTGCTTAAAATGCGGTGACCCATTCAATTGCTGTGCCTCTTGTGGAGCTGACAACCCAACTGGAGCGCTGGTGTGCAGGCATTGTGGCAAACCGGCACCGATTGTGTGTAGCCAGTGCAAGGCGACGGTTCCCTCCGGGCTCAAGTTCTGCGGCGAGTGCGGCACGTCGATGGTGAAGATGTGCAGTGGATGTCAGGCTGAACTACTTCCCGGGGTCAAATTCTGCGGGATCTGCGGCATGAAAATTGATCAGTAACATTTGAACCGGGATGGGAAACAGATGAACATTAGAAATACTTCAAAAGGGATGGCAGGGTTTGTTGTTATTCTGGTTATGGGGGTTACGGCTGCCATTGCCTTGCTGGTCGTTGATTCGAACTCAAGAAATGGCTTGTTTTGGATGTCGCTAGGATATCTTCTGTATTCGGAACTGTTGCTGGGCTTGAATGTGACGGATATTTTTGGAAGCGGACAGGAGAAGGGGATGCCGTTCAAGGCGGCCCAAGGAGTTGTGCTGACGATCTATTTTCTTTTTACCCTGATCATAGGACTGGCGGCACGCAACTTCACATCGTTAAACGCATATAGCATTGTGCAATTGGTTCCCGCGCTGGGGGTGACCGTATTCGTGATTGTGTTCGCCATGGCGCAATACGCTCGTCGGAGTTCGGATGCGTACGTTGCAAAGGGACAGGCTGGTAAGGCTGAAATGAACAGTTTGCTTGATGCCCTAGTTTATGAGGTAAAGACACTGCCGTGTCAGGACGAACTTATCAAGGTTATTCCAGAGCTCTGCCGGATTCGGGAGAACATGCTGTACAAGGCAACATCCGTCTCTGGCGTGGAGAAGATTGACCAAACCCTCGTGCAGCAGATTTCATGCATCAGCGAACAAGTTGAAGTGTTGCGGCAATCGCCTAAGGAAGACCGCAGCAAGTTGGTTGATAAAATAGGGGTTGACACAAGGAAATTGGAGCACTTGCTCGACCAGCGTGAGTCTGTCATCAAACAGTTGCGCTAATAACAAAGGAAAACTGTATGAAATGCGAGTATTGCGACAACGAGTTGCCGATCAATGTATCCAAGTGCCCAAGTTGTGGCGCTGGCCAACAAATGCCTCATGCGATTAACAGCCAAGAGGACCGGCAGGAAAACTCTAGCAGTAAAGGTGCAGACGAGAAATTTTGCGAATCCTGTGGCCAGGTCATAAAGAAAGAGGCAGAACTCTGTGTGAAATGCGGGGTGCGACAAAATACATCCACTAGTAGCGTTGATAGTGGTGCGAAAAGCAAGTTAGTGGCCATTCTCTTAGGGTTGTTTGTCGGCGCACTAGGTGCTCATAACTTTTATCTTGGGTACACTAAAAAAGGTATAATTCAGCTTTTGATAACTGTTTTGACGGCTGGCTATGGGGCATTTATTTCTGGAATATGGGCACTTAGTGATGTGATTGAGATTGGACGCGGAAATATTAGGGACTCAGCCGGTAATATACTGCAGTGATCGGTTTTATTACCAGAAAGCTTAACCTCTGGTGGGTGCCGTGCCTGCGGTTAATTATTTAAATATGGCATTTAAGGAGATGTGGATATGTCGGATAGCGTGCGCAAAGGTGTCGACGAAAAGTTCTGTGAGTCATGCGGCCAAGTAATCAAAAAAGAAGCTGAAATCTGCGTTAAGTGCGGAGTCCGCCAGAAACAAGCAAGCACCCCTCAGGGCGCGGGTAGCAGTTGGGGAACAACTTTTCTTCTTTGCTGGATATTGGGTTTTCTTGGCGTTCATCGATTCTACACGGGACACACGGGTATTGGTATTGCGCAGCTTCTGACTTTTGGCGGATGTGGCATTTGGTGGTTCATTGATTGGATCATGATTATCATGGGATCCTTCAAGGACGCCCAAGGGAGGGCTTTGGTCAAGTAAGTGCGTTTATTGTTATTCATCTTTGCTTCTTTATCAGTGACTTGCTGTTTAGTAATGTTGGCTTCGGAAATTCCGGCCACATGGGTTGACAGCGGCCCAACGCTTTGTTTTTTCAAGCGGATTTTTGGGAAGGAATGCCCTGGTTGTGGTATGACTAGGGCGTTTTTTCATTTCCTGAGAGGGGAATGGAGTCTGGCGTTATCATATAACTGGAAATGCATTATTGTCTTTCCAATTATGCTCTATTTGCTGGTAAAGCAGAGCGAGAAACTTTTTTAGGCCCTACGATCGCGCTCAGGTGAGCAAGTATGGGCTAGGTGATATAAAGCGAAAATCGAAAAGGAATTGTTCATCAATAGAGCCACTGACGTTTCGAAGTACCCCGTGCTTGGCTGGCAGGGTCAGACCTAGAAACTAGGGAGGAGCATCTTCTCAAGATTAGCATTAATTTTGGTCAATCCCAGATGGCGCTCCCATCCTTTCGATGCATAGAATGTACCATTATAATCATCTGCCTCGGCTCAAGGTAGGATCCTGCGCACTATACTTTGCCGATCCCTTTAATCATGCCAACCTGGCATTGATTGTTCTGATGACTGAATCCGCCAGATGGTTAGCCGCGTTTCCTTCCGTTGCATGAAGGCTTTTCCAGTTCCGCTCTGGTTATTTCCACTATTTTAAGAAATCCAAATTTCACCTTGTGTATTGCGATAGGTATGTTCTACTTCATAAATAGAAAATCGCAACTGTTAAACCGGAAGAAAATCATACAGAAAGAGATAAATAATGAATACTAATCGTTCTGAAGGAGAATCCATTACAGCTGTTCTTATTGATAATTTACTCATTCATATGAGAAAAGAATACTTTACTGACTTCTTTGAACAGAACGAGAAATGGCTAACGAAGTATGGTCTTTATGGCCTATACGCAGCCGCTTTGGTGGGATTCATTTCCTCTATTGTTTATCCTATACGATATGAGTTGTCTTGGGGCTTGAGTTTGGGTATTGGTTTCGGATGGATAGTAGCATGCATTGTTTCTCACTATGTTGCCTACAGACTCCTTCCCGTCATCAGCAATTTAATTAAATCTACCCCCACCAAATTGTCATCCAGCGCACTCCTTGATGCATTGGCTCTTCTTTGTGGTATAGCAGGTGTGGCAATTTTGGGCACATCCATTTATGGATGGGCGAAGACTTCTGAGTTCGACAAGATAATTGAAGGTATTTTGATGTTTGTTACTTTCGAATATCTAATGGCACTATGCCTCAATCCTGGATTGCTAAATATTGCTATTGAGGAAAAAACAACAGCAGGACAAGAATTTATTGGTCTGTTGTCGTTCTTTTTAAAAGGTTTTCTCAAGCTTATCCCTATTATGTTCGGATCTTGGATCCTCATAGGTGTTGCTAATATGACATTAATGCTATTTCAGAAGCCTGAGACGCTTAACATAGGAAATGTCTTCGCGATAGGATATATGCTCATTGCTGCGGTCCTGCCAGTTGTTGGATACCTTTTATTTGTTAGCAACTATTTTCTTATTGATCTCGCAGGCGCTGTACTTTCAGTCCCCTCTAAATTAGATTGTCTGAATCAAGTAACGGCGAGCACAAAAAATTCCGAGAAGACGACTGCAGTTCTGTCGACTGACAAGAATCTGTAGGAGCAGAATCATCTTTCTCAATAGAGAGTTTTGCCTGCCCTGAATTTGGAAGAAGGGCTCTGTAAAAAAACAAATTCACGGTATCTTTTTTAAATAGTGAGGATAAGCGTGGACATAACGTGCTTTCCGTATATATTGATATATAAATAAGAAGGAGAGGGATCCTCGAATGAATCTTAAACCGTTGATGTTGGTGCTAGGAGTGCTGGTGGGGGTCGTTCCCGTTTTGAAAGCGGCAGAGGTTCCTTCTGAAATCACGTTGGAGCGATGTATTCAGACGGCGCTGGAGGCCAGTCCGGATGTTCAATCGGCCAATGCCCGCCTGAGCGCTGCCGCCTCAGCAGTCAAAGAGGTCACCTCGGCGTATTACCCGCAGGTCGGACTGAAGGGGAGTTGGGCCAGAACCGACAATCCTGCGCAGGCCTTTTTTATGTCCTTGAATCAACGCCAGGCATCGCTGCAGGGTGATTTCAATAATCCCAATGACACGGAGAATGTGCGGGGGAGTGTGGTGGCGCAATGGCTTCTGTTTGATAGCGGGCGGCGTGAAGCCGACCGGCGGGCGGCCAAACAGGGGGCGAAAGGGTCGGAATTGATGCTGGAGGCGGTCCAGAATGACCTGGTGTATCAGATCACCCGTGCCTATTACGGGATCCTGCAGGTTCGTGCGTTTATCGGCGTTCAGGAGGAGGCCGTCAAAAGCTTGTCTGAAAGCCTCCGGACCGCGACAGAACGCAATCTGGCCGGCAGCGCCCTGAAGAGTGATGTGTTAACTCTGGACGTTCAGCTTTCCCAGGCAAAGGAAGAGTTGATTCGCGCAAAAAATGCACTGAAACTCGGGGTGGCGTCATTAAATACGGCCATCGGGCAGAAACTGGTGGGCCCAGCTGATGTCGCCGGCTTGAAAGGGCGCGACGTTCCGGCGGCATTGACCAATGAAGTGAGTGGGGGCGTGGAAGGGCGCCCGGAATTCCGGGCCCTCGACGCCCGTGTCAAGGCGATGGAGGCGTTGGTGACGCGTGCCCGGCGTGAATATTATCCGGTTGTGAACGGATTTGGCTCAGTGGATTGGGATAGTGAGACCCTGAGCGGCTTTGAGCAAAGCTATATGGTCGGTGCGGCCGTCGAATTGAATATCTTTGATGGGCAGCGGAATCGTTCAGGGCTGGCGCGTGCCAAGGCCGCCGCCGCCGAGACACTGGCTCAAGCTGAAAAATTACGGCAGGCGCTGGAATTGGATCTCACGCAGGCACGCCTGAATGAACAGGAAGCCCGTGAGCGGCTGGAGGTCGCCGCCAAAAGTCTGGCCAGTGCGGCGGAGTCGCTGCGGCTGACGCAGGAACGCTACCAGCAGGGGGCGGCGGTGATCACCGACTTGCTCATGGCCCAGACGGGGATGACCGCCACCCAAACACGTCAGGTGGCGGCCCAATATGATTGTTTGATTGCCCGGGCCAATGTCGAACGGGCGATGGGGCGGAAGTAGAGTGATTCGTTGCTTGGGAATGAGAGTGAAATGATGATAGATGGGGATTGCTTTCATGTGGGAGGGGCGCTACGCGCCGCGACAGGCTTAGATGGGTGCCTGAACGGGACAAGAATCGCCGCGCATAGCGCGCCTCCCACGCGAGGGGAAAATCAAGAGGGAGAAAGATAATATGAAAAGCGAAAAATTCTGGAAAATAATCAAAATGGTGTGGCGGCCGGTGGCCGGGTTGCTTGGCCTGGTCGCGCTGGTGGTGTGGTCGGGCGGATTATTGGAATCAAAAGTCGCCCCGGGAAACATCGCATACCAGCCCGGCGTCCCTGTGCCCGATGGGGCCGGCACCTTGGTGGTCAACAGCGTGAAGAGCCCTTCATTGGTTGAGGTGATCGGCACGGCCGCTTCGGAGCGGATGGTTAACTTGAGTGCCCGGCTGCCGGCGACCATCGAGTCAATGCGGGTCTCGGCGGGCCAGGCGGTGACCAACGGCCAGATAGTAGCCACGCTGGATGATCGTGATATCCGGGAGCAATTGGGGGCGATGGAAGCCCAATTCAAGCAGGCGGAACTGGAATATAACCGGACCCTGAAATTATTCGAGAAAGGCGCCAGCACGGATCAGGCCCGTGTGGCCGCCATATCCGCCTGGGAGGGCGCACAGGCCCGCCTTCAGCAGAGCCGCGTGATGTTGAGCTATACCGTGATCGTGTCACCCATGGACGGCGTAGTGACGGATCGCCGGATGGAAGCGGGCGATCTGGCGGCTCCGGGTCAGGTGATGCTGACCGTTTATGATCCCCGGCAGATGCGATTGAATGTCGCCGTACCCGGCCGGTTGCTTCAGAAGTTCCCGCTCAATCAAGCGGTGGACGTGCGGCTGGATGACGTGGAGTCGCCCCTCGCGGGTACCGTCCGGGAAGTGGTCAGTGAAATCGATCCCTTGAGCCGGACACAACTGGTCAAGGTCCATCTGGAGCAAAAGGGAACCGCCATTCTACCGGGAAGTTATGGCCGGATCCGGGTTGAGGGGGAGCTCCATGCCTCGGTGTGGATTCCGGCGACGGCGCTCTACCGCGTCGGGCAGCAGGAACTGGTGCAGGTGGTGATGGCGGGACGGGCGATCCGGCGCGTGGTCCGCACCGGCCTGACGCAGGGGGCGCTCATCGAGGTGTTGTCGGGTCTGGCCGAGGGCGAAGTCATGTTGCTCGTACCGGTGAAGGAGGGCTAACCCATGGACGAAAAACTTTCATTTATGGGCCGGATCGTTGACAGTTTTCTGCGCGGAAACCTCGCCGTCCTGCTGATGATCATCAGTCTGGTGGCCGGGGCGGTGGCGCTGCTGGTGACCCCCCGCGAGGAAGACCCCCAGATTGTGGTGCCCCTGGCCGATGTCATGGTGTCCTATCCCGGTGGTTCCGCCGAAGAGGTCGAGCGTTTGGTCGCTTCGCGCCTGGAGCGAATGCTCTATCAGATTGATGGCGTGGAGTATGTGTACTCCCTGTCGCGGCCGGGGATGGCGGTGGTGACCGTCCGGTTTTATGTCGGGCAGGACCGGGAAGCCAGTCTGATCAAACTTTATAATAAGATTTTCCAGAATATCGACAAGACCACCCCTGGCATCGCGGGGTGGGTGGTCAAGCCGGTGGAAATCGACGATGTCCCGATTGTCAATGTGGCGCTCTATAGTGACCGTTATACTGAGCCTGAGTTGTACCGGGTGGCGGAAGAGGCCGCCAGCCGGCTGCAGCATATCGAGAATAGCGCACGGGTCACGATCCATGGCGGACAGAAGCGGCAGATCCAGATCAGTCTGGATCCGGAACGCCTGGCCGCCTACCAGCTGTCGCCCATGGAAATCGCCGGCGCCTTGAAGGTGGCCAACGTTCAGACGGGGGCTGGTGCCTTCCAGCAAGCCGATCGGGAAGTGCTGATGGAAACGGGTCCGTTTCTGGCCAGTGCGGATGAAGTGCGCAATCTGATGGTGGGACTGCATGCCGGCCGACCGGTCTATCTGCGCGATGTGGCCGGGGTCACCGATGGCCCTGAGGAGGCGGTGTCTTACTCCCGTATCGGGTTTGGGCCAGGAGAGAAAGGGGTTCAGGGTTCAGGGTCCAGAAAGCGGGAGCATCCCTTAACAACCATCAACCAACAACCATCGACCAACAACTTCCCGGCCTCCTTCCCCGCCGTCACCATTGCGGTGGCAAAGAAAAAAGGGAGCAATGCGGTCTGGGTGGCACATGATGTGGAGAAGCTGCTGGGCACTATGCGGGGCGATATCATTCCGGATGAAGTGAAGTTCCGGGTGACCCGCAACACAGGCGAGACCGCGAACGAGAAGGTGTCCAACCTTCTTGAAAGCCTGGTCATTGCCGTCATCACGGTGATTGGACTGATTGCCCTGGCCATGAACTGGCGGGTCGGTCTGATTGTGGTGATTGCCGTGCCGATCACCTACGCCCTGACCCTGGTGGTCAACTACCTGGCGGGCTATACCATCAACCGTGTAACGCTGTTCGCGTTGATTCTGGCGCTGGGCCTGCTGGTGGATGACCCGATTGTCGGGGTGGAGAATATCTACCGGCATCTGGCCATGCGCAAGCTCCCGCGGCTGCAGGCGATCTCCCTGGCCATGAACGAGGTGATGCCTCCCGTCGTCCTGGCGACACTGGCTGTGATTGTGGCGTTTCTGCCGATGTTTTTTATCACCGGCATGATGGGCCCCTATATGCGGCCGATGGCCCTGAATGTGCCGCTCGCCATGTTGAGCTCGCTGATTGTGGCGGTGGCCATCACTCCCTGGCTTTCCAACAAACTGCTCAAGGTCGAAGGCCATGAGCATGATACGGGCGATGTGCGCCAGACCCTGACGTACCGGGTGTATTCGAAAGTGATGCTGCCGCTCGTGCAGTCCCGCTCGAAGACCTGGGTGTTGGCGGGGATCACGGCCTTCCTGTTTGCCGGTTCCCTCGTGCTGGCCCTGACCGGGCTGGTGCCGCTCAAAATGCTCCCTTTCGATAACAAGAATGAATTCCAGATTGTGGTGGATCTGCCGGAGTCGGCCACGCTGGAGCGGACGGATGCGGTAGTACGGGAGATCGAGACGCTGCTACGGAGTGTCCCGGAAGTGACGGACTTCACCTCGACGGTCGGGGCGGCCTCGCCCATGGATTTCAATGGCCTGGTCCGGCATTATTATCTGCGGCAGGGGGCCAATGTGGCGGATGTGCGCGTCAGCCTGCTTCCCCGCAAGGAACGCGAGATGGATAGTCATGCGCTGGTGCTCCGGCTCCGGAACGATATCGCGGCCCTGGCCGAACGGACCGGTTCCAGCCTCAAACTGGTTGAACTCCCGCCGGGGCCCCCCGTGTTGTCCACGCTGGTGGCCGAGGTCTATGGCCGGCCTGACCAGTCGTATGATCAACTGATTGCCGCCGGAAAACTCGTGGGCGCCCGGATGCGCAAAGAGCCCGGGGTGGTGGATGTGGATGATTCCGTCGAAGCGGCCCAGGATAAGTTTTTCTTCCGGGTCGACCGCGACAAGGCGGCCCGCAACGGGATCGCCACGGCGGACATTGTGCAGAGCCTGCAGATGGCCTTGAGCGGCCTGCCGGCCGGGGCGCTGCATGTGCCGACCGAGCAGAATGAACTTCCCATTGTCATTAAGTTGCCGCGTGAAAAGCGCTCGGATCTGGCGCGTCTGGCAACCCTGACCGTCAAGGGGCGCGGGGGCGTAGGGGTCCAACTGGGTGAACTGGGTGCCTTTGAAGCGCATCAGGCCGATAAATCCATCATGCATAAAAATCAGGAGCGGGTGGTGTTTGTGACGGGGGAGATGGCCGGACGTGGGCCCGCCTATGCGGTGCTGGCCCTCGAGTCCTGGTTCAAGAAAAATCCACTCCCCGCCGGCATCAGAATCGATTGGGCGGGGGAAGGCGAATGGAAGATCACGGTGGATGTATTCCGCGATCTCGGCCTGGCCTTTGCGGCGGCCTTGATCGGGATTTATGTGCTGCTGGCCTATCAGACGGGGTCCTATGTGTTGCCCGGCATTATCATGTTGTCCATTCCGCTGACCATGATCGGCATCATGCCCGGCTTCTGGCTGCTGAATGCGCTGGGCAACAAGCCGGTGGGCGGGTTTGATAATCCGGTGTTCTTCACCGCAACGGCCATGATCGGCATGATTGCGCTGGCAGGGATTGTCGTGCGGAACGGGATCATCCTGGTGGACTTCATCAAGACGGCGGAGGAACGCGGGGCCTCGGTAAAGGATGCCATCCTGGAGTCCGGTGCGGTGCGGTTCCGGCCAATCGCCCTGACGGCGGCGGCGGCGTTGCTGGGGGCCTGGCCGATTACCCTGGATCCGATTTTCAGCGGACTGGCCTGGTCGCTGATATTCGGGCTGTTTGTCTCCACGGTATTTACCCTGGTGGTGATTCCATTGGTTTATTTCTGGCTCATCGGTGGGAAAAAGAAGGTTTTGACAGAGCAAAACCCTCCATTTTGAGGATAGGAAGATACATTTTAAATGGAGGGCGCCGCTCCGTCGGCGCCGCGAGCCAAGAAAGAGGATAATCTATGACCATCAGACTTATTATCGGGGCGGTGATTGGCGGGACGGCAGGATACGCTTTCTATCGGTTTATCGGGTGTTCAACGGGGACCTGTCCCATTACCTCGAACCCCTGGATCAGTACCGCGTATGGCGTGATTCTCGGGTTGGTGATTGCGGGAATGAAGAAATAAAGAAAAGGAAACGGACTATGACAACGGAACGGATTGTAAGAATGGTGGCGGGCCTTTTTGTGATGGTGAGTCTGGCATTGGGCTACTGGGTGCATCCCGGTTGGTTCTGTTTCACGGCCTTTGTAGGTCTGAACCTGTTCCAGTCGGCCTTCACCGGGCTTTGCCCGCTGGAGATGATTCTCAAGAAATGCGGCGTTAAATCCGCCGGCGACGCATGCGGCTGCAGCGGAAAGTGCTGAGCATGAACGCTGATATTCAAGCGGTGCAGTCCCGCTTCGACCGCGTAGCGGCGGGGTGGGACTCCAATCCGGCGCGCGTGGCGCTGGTCAAGGGGATCGTGGAGGCCATCCGTCAGGCGATCCCCCTGAACCCAAACATGGTGGCGCTTGATTTCGGGGCAGGGACCGGGTTGCTGACGCTGGGGCTTTTACCTTATGTGGCCCGCATTACAGCCGTGGATGCATCCAGTGAGATGCTCAAGGTCCTGGCCGAGAAGCTGAGCGCTTTGGAGATTGGCTCGGTCACTCCCTGGCATGGGGACATTGTCCGGGAGCCGCTCCCCGAGGCCGGATATGATCTGGTCGTCAGTTCCATGGTGCTGCACCATATTGCCGATGTCCCGCAGGTCTTCAAGTCATTGCGGCGGTGTCTGCGGCCCGCCGGCTGGATTGCCCTGGCAGATCTGGATTCAGAAGACGGCAGTTTCCATCCGGACCCGACAGGGGTATTTCATCAGGGCTTCGATCGCCAACAAATCGCCAACTGGCTGGAGGTGGCCGGTTTCCAAGACGTGTCCCTCCGTGATGCCTACCGGATGGTAAGGCCCCAACCCGAAGGGGGCACTCGGGAATATCCGGTATTCCTGGCCAGGGGCCGGGTGGGCTAGGGGGGGGGATCTGATGCGTAACTCATGGGTGATCTTTACGGCATTGGCACTCTTCCTGCTGTTTACCGTCGGGTGGATCATGGCGTTATACCGGGCGTTTCGGAGTCAGGAAATTCTCAAGTAAGAGTATATCCTGGGCGAGTTACGTGATATAAGTAGAGAGTAACATCAGGGTGGCAAACATTCAGTGGAGTCAATTATGCAAAAAAACAAGACGGGTTCTTTTGCCGGTTTTCGGGTATGGCGTTTGGCCCTGGTGCTGACGCTGGCTTTTGGGTTTAGGATGCCAAATGCCATTGCCGTCGCGACCAACTGGACCGTGGTAGGTTGGAATAACCTGGGCATGCATTGCATGGATAGTGAGTATTCGGTTTTCTCAATTCTGCCTCCCTACAATACCATCAATGCACAAGTGGTCGGGTCGGTAGGCACCAACATCTGGTTGGTCAAGACCACTACAAACTGCGGCGTTTCTTACAAGGCCGTGGCGGATCCGGATGGCTCCATCAACACCTTCTCCACGGGGAAATCGGATTTTTCAGCCAATGTGCAGTCGTTGTTCGGGTTATCTTTGCCGATGGATGTCGGGTTGCCTGTGCCCGGCCCGAACTCCTACTCCATGCCCGGTCTTTCCAATGCCCCCCAAGCCATGGGGTTCGAAACCCCCTTTAACTGGTATGTCGCGTATGGCATTCCGATGACGCCTTATGATGATCAAGGCAAGCCGAATCAATACTCCCTGATGCGTCTGACCGCCACCAATGGGGCCGCTGTATTGAAAACCACGGATATTGTCCTGCCGGTTTCTGATGAAATGAATTGCCGGCTCTGTCACCTTTCCGAGTCCGATCCCGCCGCCAAGCCTGCCGCCGGCTGGGTGAATGTCGCGCACCCGGGGCGCGATTACCGGCTTAACATTCTTCGCCTCCATGATCAGATACAAGGAACGAACCCGGTTTTCCGCGCCGCGCTCACCAATGTCCATTACAATTCGAATGGCCTGTATCCCTCCGTGGTGATGGATCATACCTCCATTCTGTGTGCCCGCTGTCATGCGTCGGAAGCGTTGCCGGGAAGCGGCCAGCCTGGAATTCCGCCCCTGACCCGGTCCATGCATTCCATGCATGCCGGGGTCAAAGACCCCCGGAGTAACCTGGTACTGAATAACGAGGGAAACCGGACGGCCTGTTACACCTGCCACCCCGGTTCAGTGACCCGGTGTCTGCGGGGGGCGATGGGCAAAGCGGTGGGTGCAGATGGCGCCATGGCGATGCAGTGTCAGAGCTGCCACGGAAGCATGAGCCAGGTGGGGGCCACTAATCGCACAGGCTGGCTGATGGAGCCCACCTGCCAGGCGTGCCATACCGGAACGGCCCTGGCGAACGCCGGACAGATCCGCTATCAGTCTGTCTACGCGACCAACGGGGTCATGCGGGTTCCCTCAAATACGGTTTTTGCGACGAACCCCGACACGCCGGCGGCGGGATTTTCCCTGTACCGGTTTTCGCGCGGACATGGGGGGCTGGCCTGTTCCGCCTGCCATGGGTCCACCCATGCGGAGTATCCGACGGCGTTCCGTAACGACAACCTTCAGTCCATCGCGATTCAGGGACATGAGGTAACGTTGGCGGAATGTACGGCCTGTCATCAGTCCTCCCCCGTCACCGTGACAGGTGGCCCCCATGGCATGCACCCGGTGGGCACGCCCTGGGTTACCGCCCATACTTCAAAAGCCAGTTCCGCCTGCCGCTCCTGCCACGGTCTTGCGTATAATGGCACGGAATTGTCCCGGTCCCAGATGGATCGGACCCTTAGGAGCGTGATGTTCTGGAAAGGCCGCAAGGTGGGATGCTACGATTGCCACAATGGCGCCAGTGGTCCTGATGCCGGAGTGGCACCCGCCGCTCCCACCGTCACCAGCATGGCGGCCTCAACGGATGCGGGAGTGCCGGTTACGGTGAATTTGATAGGGAGCACAAACACCTTCCGGATCATTGCCCAACCTGCACACGGGACAATCGGTCTGTCCGGGGCGGTGGCGACGTATTTCCCCGGGCTCTCTTTTGTGGGAACCGATGCCTTTACCTATGCCTGCAGCTCGGCATTCCGTGACTCGAACCTGGCGACGGGAACCGTCGTGGTGGTGGCCCGGCTCAGCACCGGTGATGGGATTCCCGACTGGTGGCGGCAATATTATTTCGGTGGGGATGGCAAGACGACGAATGCGGAGTCCTGCGCCACCGCGGATCCGGACGGGGATGGGATGAACAATATGACTGAATATCAGGCCGGGAATAATCCGCTGGATGGCCGGTCGGCCATCCGGGTTCTGGCTTTGGATAAAACCGGCCTGGTGGCCAACATTCAATTCACCACGGAGTTGGGGCAGTCATTTTTCCTGGAGCGTTCCACGGATCTGGTCTCGGGAACCTGGACGAATGTCAGCAGCAATGTCTGGGGCCGCATCGATTCCTCAACGGTGGTGGAAGTGGGGTCGAACAAAACCGACAAAGCGTTTTACCGGATCCGAGTACTGCCCTATACGCGGTGGTAGATCAACCCTCAGTGCCCCTGCAGGGCGGCGCTGACGAGTCCGGCGGCTTCGCTGGCCGGGCAGTGGATCTTGAGGCTCATGGTATTCCCGTTACGGGTAATGGTGCTGAGCTCGCCCAGTTTCGACAGGGGGCTGTCCGGATCGGCGAAGCCTGATGAGATCAGCAGTCCGTTGAGAATCTGCTGGATCTGAACGGCGGCTTCAGGCGAATCGGCATTCAGCAGAACGACGCCATCGACAATGCCGGCATTCTCGGAAAGTTGAAGGTTGGCGCTCTCCGTGTTCCTCAGGATCATGGCCTGGGTGGGGCTGGTGCCGGAATAGCCCTTGGTGACGGCGGTGAAGAAGCTGCCCGGCTGGACGGCGGGAAAGGGGAGGGCGGCCGTTTTGCTGGCGGCCAGGTTCGGCTTTTCCCCATCCAATACCCAGGCGGAGTTCAACAGGGAGAACTCGTCGGATGCCAGGATCAACTGGCGTGAATTATAAAAGCTCGCCCAAAGCGGCTTGTTGCTCCCTTTGTCCAGCCAGGTCTGCACGGTGAGACTCCCGTTCTTTTTGGTGCTGTATTGGGGATAGGTGCTGAACTGCTTGCTGATCTGTTTGGCATTCAGCGAGCCACTGATCAGGGCCACCCCCCGGTTTCCCGTGACCTCATTTCCGAACAGCGTCAGGGAGGCGATATCCTTCAGGGGGTCGACGCCCAACAGGGTGCGATAGTGGGCAAGCATGGCTTGAAAGCGTTTGGAATCGCCCTGTCCGGCCGCCAGGAGGCGACAGGTTTGTGAGGCGGCGAATTGATTCATATCCAGATGCATCACCCACTTGGAGTCGGCGGGAACCTGCGATTTGGAAATGGGGGCCGCGGAAAGAGTGCCTGCCAAAGATAACAGGAGGGCGGTGGCGATCGATCGGGAATAAGACGTCTTGTTTTTCATATGGGTTTCCTTACCAGACTTTCTATGGCCTTGATGACTTCAGCGGGATCAGCGAGGGTGTTTTTACAGGGGCCTTCGGGGGTCGTATTCAGGACGCCGATCACCGGCTTGGGGAAGGCGGCGAAGATCCCTTGGACGAGTTCCTTTTCGCAGGCCACCGCGACCACGGCCTTAATGTGAGGTTGGTTACTGCGTGCCAGTGCGTCCCGGCCGCCGCCAACCACACAGGCCACCACCCCGAAATCATCACGGATTCCCGCCAGGGCCCCCACGCTGCACGCCCCGCAGCGTCGGCATTCATCAAGGCTGTGCACCACATTTCTCGGGCAGGATTGCTTGTGGAGGCAGTGCGGGAGTAACAGCAGGATCTCGTCTGGGCGTACCTTGACCCGGCGCCAGCGTACCAGCCGATTGTTCCATTTGATGATCAACTTGTTCATAACCGCTTCACGCTTCATTTATGGGGGGGAATAGTATACTAATCAGATCCGAATGACTACAGGCAAGGAAGTGGGTCGGTATGCAAAAAGAAATAGTCCTGATTACCCCTCATGGGTTCTGTGCAGGGGTTGAACGTGCGGTCGAGCTCGCAGAGGGAATGCTCCGCACCTGTTCGCTTCCCGTGTATTGTCTAAAACAGATTGTTCATAATCGACAGATTATTGATGATCTGACGGCTAAAGGGATGGTCTTTGTCCAGGACATCCGGGAGGTCCCTGAAGGCGGGACCGTCCTCTTCAGTGCTCACGGGATTCCCCCTGCGACGCGGGAGCGGGCCAGCGCCATGAACTTGCGCGTGGTGGATGCCACCTGTCCCTTTGTGTCCAAGGTTCACCATGAGGTCAGGCAATATGCCGATAAAGGTTTTACCGTGCTGCTGATTGGCCACCACAGTCATGATGAAATTATCGGAGTGGCCGGCGAGGCACCCGACCGCGTGATCGTGATTGCCTCCGAACAGGAAGCCCGGACGGTGACGGTGACGGATCCTGAAAAGGTGGCGGTGTTGACGCAAACCACCCTGAGCCTGGACGAAGTGGCCCAGGTCATGAGGATTCTCCAGGAGCGCTATCCGGCCCTGCAGACCCCGCCGGAAAGCGATATCTGTTATGCCACCCGGAACCGGCAACAGGCGGTGCGCCTGTTTGCCAAGCAGGCGGACGCCATCATCGTGCTGGGGGCGGAGAATAGTTCCAATTCCAACCGGCTCGTGGAAGTGGCGCGCTCGGAGGGATGTGGTGCCACGCTGGTGAGTACGATTGAAAGGCTCGATACGATTCCCCTGGAGAAGGTCTGTCGGCTCGGGGTGACCGCCGGGGCCTCCACGCCGGAGTATTTCGTGCAACAGGCCATTGCCCGCTTGAAGACCCGCGGGTTCAGTACGGTGATTGAGCAGGTTCTCATCAAAGAGAACATTCACTTCCCTGTGCCGAAGGAATTCAGGAAATAAAGAGGCCTACTCCCCGGCCGGCAGGATCCCTTCATTGACCAGTTCCTGGTCCGTTTCGGGGGTGAGGGGAATGGGGAGCGGGGTCTGGCCCGTGCGGATCAATTCCTTCTGATACTCCTGAAGGAGGGAGTTGACTTCGTCCGGTGACAGTTCGGAATTATCCGCATTCTTGAGCAGCCGCAACAGGGCTTGCCCGGTGTCACTGATGGGGGCGGCTTTGCCACTTGCATCCGTTTTGGGGCGGCCGGCGCGGACCGAGGCGACGGAGGTGGCATCCGCCGTCTTGGATTCCTTCGCGTGCAAGGCTTCGATCGCCTGGATCTGTTGCAGCTCCTTGCGCAACCGGGCTTCCCGGCGGGCGGCATAAGAGGAACGGCCGGCCTTGGCACGAGTGGCTACTGCAGGTGCGGCCGCGGGGGTAGCGGCATCGGGCTGAACTTCAGGCGACGGCTCTTTCCCTACCATGTCGTAGGAATTCGAGCCGCCGGACATGGAAACCCAGTAATCTTCAGGGGGCCGCCGGAGTCGGGCCCGCTCCTTGACGTAATCGGCTTCGACGACTTCAACGCCCTCAATGCTGTCGCCTACCCCCAGCATGACGCTCTGCTTGGATTTGAGGTCCACCAGGCCAACCCGGATGACCCCGTTATCATCACGGGTCACCGCGGCCATTTTGAATTTGGCGGTGAAGGACATGTCGGGGGAAATTTTAGGCGGTTCCAGGGACTGGGCAAGGGCTTCGACGCCAAAGGGTTTTCGTTCCAGAATGACGCCATAGCGGTTAAAATCCGGCAGGGCTGCCGGCGGAGCCTCAGGTTGGGCCCCGGCACAAAGGCACAAGGTGATCCAGAGGCCCATCCCGTAACAGTGCCATCGATTCCCGCTAGTCATGGGCTCTATTATCCTCCAGAAAGGCAGGGAAGCAAGAAGAGAGTCGCGACTCTCTTCACCCTCTCTCCGCCTTCGGGTCGCGGCCCAGCAGGGCTTCCACCGCCGCCAGAGGGGATTTCCCTTCATGCACCATGGCGTGGACTTCACGGGCAATGGGGGCGGGAACCGAGAGGTGTTGCGCCAGCGAGCAGGCGGAGGCGGAATTTTCAACGCCTTCGGCCACTTGCTTCATGCCCGCCAGAATGTCGGCGATTTTTTCGCCGCGCCCCATGCGTTCACCCACTGAATAATTGCGGCTCAACCGGCTGGTGCAGGTCAGGACCAGGTCACCCATGCCGCTCAGGCCGGCAAAGGTGTCCGCCTTGGCACCCATGGCGACGCCTATCCGGGTGATTTCCGCCAACCCGCGGGTGACCAGCGCGGCGCGGGCGTTGTGGCCCAGTCCCAGTCCGTCACTCACTCCGACCCCGACCGCGATCACATTTTTCAAGGTTCCGCCCAGTTCCACCCCGATCACGTCATCTGAGGTGTAAACCCGGAATTTCTGACTGTTAAAAACGGCCTGGAGGGAATGGGCCAAGGCCGCCTCCCGACTGGCAATCACGACGGCGGTCGGGGCGCCGACGGCCACTTCGGAGGCGAAACTGGGGCCCGACAAGGCGGCAACCGGTCCGGCGTTGAGGATGCCTTCCGCCACTTCCGTCATGCGGCGGTGATCGGTTCCATCCAGGCCTTTGGCCACGCTGATGACGCGGGCCTGGGCCGGGATCAGGCCGGTGAAGGAGGACAACACGGTGCGGAAATATTTGGTCGGCATGGCCAGGACCACCACGGAGGCCTTGGCAACGGCCTGGGCGCGGTCAGCGGTCCATTCCAACTCCCCGGGCAAGCGGACCCCGGGCAGGTAGTCCTGGTTCTCACCGCTGGTGCGTACGCGGGCGATGTACTCAGGGAAGGGGCCCCAGATCCGGACCGAGTGCCCGTTTCGCAACAAGGCCAGACCTAACGCGGTCCCCCAGCCTCCATCCCCGATGATGGCAATCTGCTCTTTACTCATGATGCCTTCTTCTTGAACTCAAACCGGCTCTCGGATCCATTCATCAGTCTCTGGATATTGCCCTTATGCCGCCAGATAATCAATGCGCCAAGCGCGGTCAGGGCCACAGGGAGGGCCAGGCCATCGGCCCGGTAAAGCCACCAGCCGGCGGCAGGCACCGCCACGGCGGCGACCATCGAGGCGACTGACATATAGCGGAGGGTGACGAGCGCGAGGGCCCAGCACAAAACGCCGATGCCGGTGGCGGCGGGCGCAATGCCGATCAGGGCGCCTGCGCTGGTGGCCACGCCTTTGCCGCCCTTGAACTTGAGGTAAACCGGCCAGGTGTGACCGGCAATGGCCAGTCCGCCAAACAATAGCGGTAGCCACGGCGGGAGTGGCGACTGCGCGCAATGGGCGGCTTGTACAGGGAACCAGAGGGCAGGGATGGCGCCCTTCAACGCATCCAGGACAAAGGTCAGGATGCCGAGTGACTTGCTTACGGACCGGTAGACGTTGGTGGCGCCGATATTCCCGCTGCCGACCTTGCGGATATCGATGCCTTTTACACGGGCGATCAGGAGGCCGTTCGGAATCGAGCCCAGCAGATAGGACACCACCCCGAATGCCGCGATCACCAGCGTTGGACTGCCGTTACACGAGCCGTTCATGATCATTGATCTCTTTCTACCTCACTGTTTACTGCCCACTGCCTACTGCTTACTGACGACGGCCTTCTTCGCCCGATGCTGCCACATCAACTGGATGATCATCATTGCCTGATTGGCCGTCCAATAGAGAACCAGGCCCGAGGGCATGGAGTAGAGGAACATCAGCATCATGAGGGGCATCATCCACATCATCATCTTCTGCTGCATCGGGTCACCGGCGGCAGGGGTCAGCTTCTGCTGCCAGATCTGCGTCACGGTCATCAGCAAGGGGAGTAAGTTGAGGGGGATCGGCAGGACGCCCGCGAACAGGTTTTCCGCCGTGCTCAGATCCTGAACCCACAGGAAGGGGGCAAAACGCAACTCGACGCCGCTGCGCAGGACGCTGAAGAGGGCGAAGAATACCGGGATTTGGACCAGCATCGGCAGACAGCCACCCAGTGGATTCACTTTGTGCGTTTTGTAAAGCGCCATCGTTTCCGCGTGGAGGGTCTGGGGCTTGTCTTTGTATTTCGCCTGCAGGTCCTTGATTTGAGGCTGCAACTCCTGCAGGCGCTTCATGCTTTCCGTCCCCTTGTGGGTGAGCGGCCAGAAAAGAACACGCACAATCAGGGTCAGCAGAATGATGGCCACGCCGTAGTTGGGGATCAGCCAGTAGAGTTTGTTCAGACTCCAGAGCAGAATTTCACAGAACCAGCGGAACATCCCGAAGTCCATGACGTTCTTTTTCTGCAGGCCCATCGGGGCGATGGATGAGATTTCCTTGGGGCCGACGTAATAACTGCACTCCCTGCGAACCGTTTCACCGGCGGCTAGCGGACGCGCCGGGAAATAGAGGGCGGCGGCCACGCGGCTGGGGATGGCGGCCGCTTGCCAGGTGCTCGGATTGTCAGCCGTTTCTGATTTACCCGCTTCGCGATCCACGATCAGGTCGCAGCCCACCGCGCCCTCTTTGGGATTGAGGATCTGGACGAAGAATTTATTTCTGACGGCGACCCAGGCCATGTCGCGGGTGACGTGCTCATTGATGGAAAGCGGCAGCATTTTGGTCATGGCGGGACGGCCGACACAGCCCTTGCCCCGGCGTGGCGCTTCGTCGAAAAAGTTAACCAGGGTCAACTCATCAGAGAACCAGGCCTTGCTGGACCAATGGCGCACCGTGTTCTCACCGGAGGTGAACAGGGTGTCAATGCCTAGAAAATCCATACCCGTCATCTTGGTTTCACCCGGCAGCATGGCCATACTGCCTACGGACAGGCTGTGTGGCGGGAGGGTTTGGGCGTCGTGACGGGTATTGGCGAACTCATCCGCCACCATCACCTCGTAACGGGGGCCCAGGGTGACGCGCCGCGTCAACCTGAGGCCGGCCGGGGTGGTGGCTTCCAGGCGCGCGGCCGTGCCATTCGAAAGGACCGTGATGGTGAAGTCGCCGGTTTCGTCCAGTCCGTCCAGTCCGCGATACGTCAGGGCGGGAGCCTTTTCAAAGTCCAGGATGACAGGATCCTTGCTGTTCACGCGGATGGCGAAGGCGGGTAATTCGGCGCGCTTCACGCTGGCCCCATAGGAAGAGAGCGTCAGGCGGACCAGTCCATTGGTCAGTTCCACCACGGCTTCGGGTGCGCGAGGTTGGGCGACGGCCTGCCGGAGTTCCGGTACGAGGGGCACGGGTGTGGTGGCGGATGTGGTGACGGCAGCCACGGCACCGGTGCCGGCGGCCGGGGCATTGGTGAGTCCTGCGACCACGGGGGGGGCTAATCTCGTCGGGGGGGCGGGGAAAAACTTCTGATAGAGCGGCCCCCAGGCCAGCATGGCCGTGAAGAGGGCTACCAAAATCAACGTGTCTTTTGTGAGAAACTTTTTCATATCGTTTTACCTCTGGAGTCCCCATCAGGCACCGGGTCTAAACCGCCCGGATGCCAAGGATGACATTTTAATACCCGTCTAAATCCCAGCCAAAACCCACGCCATGCGCCATGCTTCCGGATGGCGTCAATGCCATATTCCGAGCAGGACGGATGGAACCGGCACTGTCCCCCGAGCACGGCTGCCAGCGTATGCTGGTAGATCCGGATCAGGATAATAAACAGCTTTCCGATCATGTCAATATTCCGGCCCGTCTGGCCAGCCATAACAAATCGATAATCACGTCTTCCCATTTGGCGGTGAGAAGGTTCCGGCGTGACACCAGCACGATATCCACGTCGCCGTGAAAGAGATGCCGGTTGAGGCGCCAGGCTTCCCGCAGTCGCCGGCGGGCGCGATTGCGCTTAACCGCGTTGCCGATCACGCGGCTGGACACCACACCAAGCCGGAGCGAGGCGTCGGGCGCCTTGCGGATCCATAGCACCATGGTGCGGGCGGCCCAGGATTTCCCCTGGGCATACGTCTGCTGAAAATCCGCATTGGATCTCAAGCGCTGATGTCGCCGCAAGCGGCGATCCGGTTCCTTTGGAACCGTGACCTCAGCTATGTCTGCTGGCACTGCCATAAATAACCAGCCCTCCCTCACGGGTCGCGCCCATGCGCGCGCTCAATAAAGAAGAAATGAACGCCGGCTCTGCCCACCCGGGCAAAGCGCCGCCCGCCAAACGGAAAGGGGTGTCCCTTCCCGTCAACGGACGACGGCGTTCATCTTCATCCCTACTGCTTTGAGGCGGAAAGCTTATACAGCCAGCTTTACACGGCCCTTTTGGCGGCGGCGCGCCAATACTTTACGGCCATCCGCCGTTTTCATCCGTTTCCGGAATCCGCATTTACGTGCACGTTTCTTTTTGGATGGATGATATGTCATCTTCATCGGTTGTCCCTCTCTACAAAAGGCGCACAAAGTACCATTTATAGCTTTTCTGTCAAGCTAGAGGTGTTGTATATGTGCAGCTATGACAAGAAATTTCCTGATCAAAGGCGCTCGGATACTCGATCCAGCCCAGCAAATAGACGCTTTTCGTGACCTTTTCATCCAGGACGGGGTGTTTGCCGCCGTGCCCGATGTTTTGCCGCCTGACGCCGTGGTGATGGATGCAAAAGGGTTGGTGGCGGTCCCGGGCCTGATCGATCTTCATGTCCATCTCCGCGAGCCCGGGCATGAAGCGGCGGAGACGGTAGCCACCGGATGTCAGGCGGCCGCGCGCGGCGGCTTCACTGCGATCGTGGTGATGCCCAACACCAATCCGGCGCTGGATACGCCCGCGCAGGTGGCCGCCCTGGCGGAGCGGGCCGCTGCCGCAAACCTGATTCATGTCTTGCCCGCGCCCTGCATTACCCGGAGCCGGTCGGGGTATGAGGTGGCTGATCTGGCCGCCCTGGCCCGGGCCGGAGCCGTGGCTTTCACCGATGATGGGTGCACGGTATCCAGTAATGAGGTAATGGAAAGGGCCATGCAGGAAGCCGGTCGGCTGAATATTCCCGTGATGGATCATGCCCTGGATGGAAAACTGGCCGGCCGGGGGGTGATGCACGAAGGGGTGTATTCCCGCGCCCTGGGCCTGGCGGGAATTCCCTCGGCGGCAGAAACCGTGATTGTGGAGCGCGACATTCAACTGTCCCGCACCACCGGTTGTGCGATGCATATCCAGCATGTGTCAGCGGCCGGATCGGTGGATCTCATCCGGACAGCCCGTCAGGACGGGCTGCGGGTGTCGGGCGAACTGACCCCGCATCATCTGGCGCTGACTGATGCCATGGTCGATGCGGCGAAACCGGAATGTTACAAAATGAATCCGCCCGTCCGGAGCGAGGCGGATCGCACCGCCCTGGTGGCGGGCTTGTTGGATGGCTCGTTGGCGTGTTTTGCCACTGATCATGCGCCCCACACGGCGGCGACCAAGGCCAAGGGATTTCTGACCGCGCCCTTTGGAGTGGTTGGCCTCGAAACGGCTGTCGGGGTCACTTATACCCTGCTGGTCAAAAAGGGGCTGATGACGGCACTCGACTGGGCCGCCCGCTGGACGACCGAGCCGGCCCGCATTATCGGCCGGCCTGCGCCCACCCTGGCCCCGGGGGCGCCTGCGGATCTGGTCCTGTTGGATCTTGAACATGAATGGGTAGTCAACGCTGATGAGTTTGCGTCCAAATCCCGCAACACTCCCTTTGACGGGTGGCCGCTGATCGGTCGCGCCATCAAAACATTCTGTGATGGAAAGCTGATCTGGTCCGCCCCCACCTGTCCCAATCACCAGGAACTGATAACCAATAACAACCTCTCCAACATCGTCCTTATGGGCTTTATGGGGACCGGCAAAAGCACGGTTGGCCGGGTATTGGCGCATCGGCTCGGCATGCGGTTCCTGGATATGGATGCGATCCTGGTGGAGCGGGCGGGAAAGCCGATTGCCCGGATTTTTGCCGAGGAAGGGGAACCGCATTTCCGTGCCCTGGAGCGGGCCTTGTCGCAGGAGCTTTCCCGGCAACACGGGCTGGTGATCGCCTGTGGCGGCGGGGTGGTGCTTGATCCCGACAATGTCCGGGACTATGGCCGGACTGGGCGGGTGGTGTGTCTGACGGCCACGCCGGAGGCCATTTTCAAACGTACCGCCAAGGACCGCAACCGGCCCCTGTTGGAAGAGAAAGACCGCATGCAGCGGATTGTGGAGCTTCTGGAGAAACGCAAGGCCCTGTATGCCGCCATTCCTCATCAGGTGGATACGACGACACCCACCGCCGACCAGGTGGCGGAGACCATCATGGAGTTACTGGCGGGCGGCTTATAAAAGTGTCTGCAGGTCTTTGATCACATGGTGCGGACGATAGGCGAAATGCTTTAAATCCGCCTCCGTGCTGACCCCGGTCAGGACCAGGATGGTGTCAATTTCAGACTCCACGCCGGCGATGATGTCCGTGTCCATCCGGTCGCCGATGATCACCGACTCCTCCCGGCGGCAACCGAGTTTCTTGAGGGCGTTGCGCATGATCAGCGGATTGGGCTTGCCCACATAGTACGCCTTGCTGCCGGTGGCCAGTTCTATGGGCGCCATCAGGGCGCCGGTGGCGGGCACCAGTCCGCCTTCGACCGGGCCTGTCAGGTCGGGGTTGGTGCCAATCAGCTTGGCGCCCTTGAGGACCAGTTTGACTGCCCGGCAGATGCGCTCATAGGTATAGTCATGCGATTCGCCGACCACGACATAGTCCGGGTTGATGTCATTATTGGTGAGTCCGGCGTCATAGAGGGCATTGTTCAGGCCGCCTTCGCCGATGACATAGACGCTGCCGCCGGGATGCTGGCTGGCCAGGAAGGCGGCGGTGGCCAGGGCGCTGGTGTAAAAATGGTCTTCACTGACGTCAAGGCCGAGTCGTTTGAGTTTGTGGCACAACTCGCGCGGGGACCGCTCGCTGCTGTTGGTCAGGAAGAGGAATTTCTTTTGTTCGGCCTTGAGCCAGTTCACAAATTCCACGACTCCGGGCAGGAGCTGGTTTCCGTGGTAGACCACGCCGTCCATGTCGCAGATAAAACCGGTTTTCGTGCGGATGAGTTCAAGAGGTGTCATGGAATGCACTATAGCAATAAAGGAATCGGGCTGGCAATGCGGCGATATTGACCGGCAGCGCAGGCTGTAATACCATAAGCGGCGTTTAGGTTAAGGAGTCAGTTATGAAACTATCAATGATGGCGTTAACAACAATGCTGCTCGCGGGGTCCGTGAGTGCAGGAGAGACAAATATGACGACGAATGTGACAGCGAATACAGTGGTGGTGATGGCGACGTCCGAGGGCGATATCGAGATCGAACTGTTTGCGGACAAGGCCCCGGTGTCGGTCAGTAATTTCCTGGCCTATGTGGATGCGGCCTTTTATGACAACACGGTCTTTCACCGCGTGATCCCCAATTTCATGATCCAGGGTGGCGGTTTCGAAGCCAATATGAGCCAGAAGAGCACCAAGGCGCCGATCAAGAATGAGGCTAAGAACGGGCTCAAGAATGATCGCGGCACCCTGGCCATGGCCCGCACGGCGGTGGTGGACAGCGCGACCTCGCAGTTCTTCATCAATGTGGCCAATAACGACTTCCTCAATAACGGCAGCCGTGATTTCGGATATGCGGTGTTCGCCAAGGTGACGGCCGGTATGGACGTGGTGGATAAGATCGCCGCCGTCAAGACGACCAACAAGAATGGCATGGGCGATGTCCCCGCCACTGCGGTCATGATCAAGTCCGTGAAGCGGAAATAAAAAAGACAGAATCCAGAAGTCAGGATTCAGGAGTCAGAATGGGGAGTGAGATCACTTCCTGGATTCTGGGTTCTGAATCCTTTTTTTTTGTCAAAGGAATGACTCACGACCTGTTCCTGGAGGCGGGTGTCTTTCTGATATCCGTTAAAGTGGTGGCCATGGCCTATAAGAACAGTGTCGAGGTGAAGCAGTTGAATGCGAAACTGGACCGGGTCCTGGCGGTGCTCGAAAAGAAATAACCGGACCGGTGAAGTCATCGCTCTTGCCTTCCCGGTGGCCTTTTGACACTCTCGAAAACATATCTGTGGAATAGGGAAACGAATGGCTGATAAAGAAGCAACCGCCCGTATCAAGATCAATAAACTGCTCGAAGCCGCCGGCTGGCGTTTCTTTGCAGACGACGCCGGCCCCGCCAACATTCAGCTTGAACCCAGCGTGGTGCTTAAGGCGCATGACCTTGATGCGTTGGGTAATAACTTCGAGAAGGCCGGGAAAGGGTTCATCGACTTTCTCCTGCTCAATGCCAAAGGCTTCCCTTTCCTCGTGCTGGAGGCCAAGGCCGAAAACAAGGACCCGCTGGTCGGCAAAGAACAGGCGCGTAAGTATGCGAAGTCGCAAAACTGCCGCTTTGTCATCCTCTCCAATGGCAATCTGCATTATTTCTGGGATCTCGAACGCGGAAATCCCTGCCTCATCACATCTTTCCCTACGCCGGATTCCGTTGCCGGCTACCAGCAGGTTAAGCCCAATCCGGAACAACTGGGCGAGGATCAGGTCGGTGCGGACTATATCGTCCTGACCCAGTGCCCCAACTACCAATCCGAGGCGGCCTGGAAAAATGAAGCCGAGCGGCCCGGCTATATCCAGGTCAATAAACTCCGCTTTCTGCGTCCTTACCAGTTGAACGCCATCCATGCCTTACAGCGGGCCGTAAAAGAAGGGAAGGACCGGTTTCTTTTCGAGATGGCCACGGGGACCGGCAAGACCTTGACGGCCGCTGCGGTGATCAAGTTATTCTTGCGGTCCGGCAACGCCCGGCGTGTGCTGTTTCTGGTGGACCGTCTTGAGTTGGAAACCCAGGCCCAGAAAGCATTCGATGCCCAGCTTTCGGCCGACTTCAAGACCGTCATTTACAAGGAAAACCGGGACGACTGGCGTCATGCGGAAATTGTAGTGACCACTGTGCAGTCCCTGTTGTTCAATAACAAATATCAGAAGCTTTTCTCGCCGACGGATTTCGACCTGGTGATCTCTGACGAAGCTCACCGCTCCATTGGCGGCAATGCCCGCGCGGTGTTTGATTATTTTATCGGGTATAAACTGGGGTTGACGGCCACCCCCCGTGACTACCTCAAGCGGTTTGATCATGCCAAGGCCTCCACGCGTGACCCGCGTGAAGCCGAGCGCCGACTGTTGTTGGATACGTACCGCACTTTCGGGTGCGAAAACAGCCAGCCCACTTACCGCTACTCCCTGCTTGATGGCGTCAAGGAGGGGTATTTGATTAATCCCACGGTGGTGGATGCCCGCACCGAAATCACCACCGAACTTCTTTCCGAAGAGGGATTTGTCGTTACCTTTAAGGATGATGCCGGGGAAGACCAGGAGGAGGCCTATAAACAGCGCGAGTTTGAAAAGCGGTTTTTTGCCGATTCCACCAATCAGTTGTTTTGCAAGACGTTCATCGAAAATGCTCTTCGTGATCCTGTCAGCGGTGAGATTGGCAAGTCGATTATCTTTGCGGTCAGCCAGAACCATGCGGCCAAATTGACGCAAATCCTGAACCAGATGGCCGACCGCATGTTCCCCGGCAAATACCAGTCGGATTTTGCCGTGCAGGTGACCTCTCAGGTGGATGGAGCCCAGCAGCACACCATCAACTTCACCAACAACAAATTGCTGGGTTCCGCCAACTTCATTCCGGCCTACAAGACCAGTAAGGCCCGGGTCTGTGTGACTGTGGGCATGATGACCACCGGTTATGATTGTCCGGATATCCTGAACCTCGGACTGTTCCGTCCCATTTTCTCGCCTACTGATTTCATTCAGATCAAGGGACGCGGCACCCGTAAGCACAACTTTCTGGAACAGGTCTTTGATCCGGCCATCAAGGAGGGGGTGACAAAGCCCCAGAAGAGCGCCTATAAACTTTTCGATTTTTTTGCCAACTGCGAATACTTCGAACAGGAGTTCAAGTATGACGAGGTGCTGAAGTTACCCAAGCCGAAAGGTAAAGGTGGGGAGGGGCCCAACCCACCGCCCCCACCTGGTGGTATTTATGATCATAAAGGTGCGGACATCATCGCCTCGGTCAAGGAGGCGACCATTGGCTATGAGGGGATGAAAATCGACCGGATGTTCTTTGAGAAATTCGAGGATGCCGTACGCGATAACAAGACCATTGCCGCCGCCATTGAGGCGGGTCAGTGGGACCGAGTCATTGACTATGTCAACCGCGAGGTTTTTGACAAACCCCGGGAATATTACACCCTGGACAAACTGCGCAAAGCGGCCGCAGTGGACCGGCGCCTCACCTTGCGGGAGATCCTGGAGAAAATCTTCGGTCTCATTCCCAGTTTCAAATCCAAGGACGAGTTGCTGGAGGAGGAATTCGCCAAATTTGTGGCCGACACCAAGCCCGAAGAAGCCGAGGCCATCCCGGCAATTAAAACTTACTTCAAGGCCTACATCACCGACGGCCGTGTCCGCCACATCATTGACGAAAAAGAATACGCCGATCTTGCCACGAATCCTGCTTTCTCAACAAAAGACTTCAAGGCCGTTCCCGCGAAATACCGGACACTGATCCCGGAATATATTAAAGACTACGTGTCACTGAACCAATTTGCGGCTTAAAGTGATTTTTGATTTCTGAATGCGGATTTCTGATTAGGAGAAAATGCTCATGAACGAGGCAGAACTGAAGCAACGGACGAAGGTTTTTGCATTGAGAGTGCTGAAACTCGTCGATGCGTTGCCGAAAACCACTGCAGGTCGAGCCATCGGAAATCAACTTGTGCGCAGTGGTACCTCTGTAGGTGCCAATTATCGTGCCTCATGCCGAAGCCGTTCTAAAGCAGAGTTTGTCGCCAAGATTGGCGTCGTTGCCGAGGAAGCCGATGAAAGTTCCCTTTGGATGGAATTAATTATGGAAGGTGGGCTTCTTCCCGCAGGGAAGGTTGCGCAACTACATCAAGAAGCCGGGGAACTCACCGCTATATTTGTCGCATCTGGCCGTACCGCCAAACAAAACAATCAATAATTTTCACAATACGTGCCATACAATCAGAAATCCTCAATCAGAAATCCAAAATGCTAGATACTGACACCAAACGCCGCATCGACTCCGCTCGTGACATTCTTGTTGGCAAAGTGCCTGATCCCAAATCCCAGGTTGAGCAGATCACCATTGCGCTGATCTATAAATTCATGGATGACATGGATGCCGAATCCGAGGAGCTTGGGGGAAAGCGCAAGTTTTTCACCAAGGAGTTCGCCCGCTACGGCTGGGCCAAACTCATGGCGCCCTCACTTGGTGGGCACGAGATGCTTGGCCTCTACGGTGAAGGCATTTCCAGGATGCCGGAGAATCCCGGCATCCCGCCGCTCTTTCGCGATATCTTCAAAAACGCCTATCTCCCGTACCGTGACCCCGAGACGCTCAAGTCTTTCCTCAAGATCGTTAACGAGTTCAGCTATGACCATAGCGAAAAGCTGGGCGACGCCTTTGAGTATCTGCTTTCCGTGTTGGGCAGTCAGGGCGATGCTGGGCAGTTCCGGACTCCACGCCATATCATCGACTTCATGGTAGAGGTGCTCGCGCCGAAGAAAAGCGAGAGCATCCTTGATCCCGCCTGCGGTACCGCCGGTTTCCTCATCTCTGCCTATAAGCATATTCTTCGCAACAACACCGACGCCAAGGGCCACAGCAAATTGACGCCTGACGACAAAGGGCGCCTCGCCAAGAATTTCAAGGGCTATGACATCTCGCCCGACATGGTACGCCTCTCCCTGGTGAACCTTTATCTTCATGGCTTTACCGATCCCCACATTTACGAATACGACACCCTTACCTCCGAAGAGCGCTGGAACGATTTTTCCGATGTCATTCTGGCCAACCCGCCCTTCATGTCACCCAAAGGCGGGATCAAGCCCCATAAGCGCTTCTCCATCCAGGCCAAGCGCAGTGAAGTCCTGTTTGTGGATTACATGGCCGAGCATCTTACGCCTACCGGCCGCGCCGCCATCATTGTGCCAGAGGGAATCATCTTCCAGAGCCAGACCGCCTACAAAGAACTACGCAAGATGCTGGTGGATACCAGCCTGGTCGCCGTCATCTCCCTGCCAGCGGGCTGTTTCAATCCCTACTCAGGAGTGAAGACCAGTATTCTCATTCTCGACAAATCCCTGGCCCGGCAATGCCAGACCATCGCCTTTTTCAAAGTTGAAAACGACGGTTTCGGCCTCGGGGCTCAGCGCCGCGCCTTCAATAAAAATGACCTTCCGCAAGTGCAGGGTGAATTGGAGTCCTACCTTCAAGCAATCCGAGCCAAGCAGCGAGTCGAGAGCATAGCCATCACCACGGGACTCATCGTTCCAAAAGAAAAGATAGGCGCCAATGGCGACTACAACCTCAGTGGAGAGCGGTATAGCGAGCAAACACGGATGCTTCAGGGAAAATGGCCAACCGTTTCACTTGGAGAAATATGCACTTTTATGACTGGGGGAACACCAACCTCAACCCTCGCGGAATATTACGAGAATGGGTCCGTTCCATGGTTGGTATCGGGTGATATTCATGGGTTTGAGATTTGGGATTGCGAGAAGCGCATTACCCGGAAGGCAGTGGAGAACTCGAATGCCCGAATCTTACCAAAGGACAGTGTTTTAATCGCGCTTAATGGGCAGGGGAAAACGCGCGGGACAGTTGCATTGCTGCGTATGGAAGGTGCTACTTGTAACCAATCTCTCGTTGCTATTACCCCGGCGCAACCACCCCGAGCAGTCGTAGAGTTTGTCTTTTGGGTGCTTCGCTCGATGTATGCAGAAATTCGGGCATTAACGGGAGACAATGAACGAAGCGGTTTAAATATGCCGATCTTGAGGTCGATTCAAATCCCCCTTCCGCCATTAGAGATACAGAAGGAGATCGTGACAGAGATCGAGGGTTACCAGAAAGTCATCGATGGTGCCCGCGCCGTCCTCGATAACTACTGCCCCCACATCACTATTGACCCCGGGTGGCCGATGGTGGAGTTGGGGGAGGTGTGTGAGGCCATAATGACCGGTCCATTCGGAACTGCTCTACACCAAAGTGATTACGTCGCGGATGGAATACCTGTCATCAATCCGCAAAACATAGTCGATGGAGCTATAAGCACTGATGGTGTAAAGATGGTGTCCGCTGCCACCAGAGACCGCCTAAAAGAATTCACTGTCCAGGGGAATGACATTGTTATCGGTAGGCGAGGTGAAATGGGAAGGTGTGCAGTGGTCTCTGCGGACATGGCTGGCTGGCTTTGCGGTACTGGGAGTTTTGTCATTCGTTTAAAAAGCAAGTGCCTCCCTCGATTCGCTTTCTTCCAAATTGCATCTCAAAAGGTTAGGGCATATCTCGAAGAACAAGCCATTGGCGTCACAATGAAGAACTTAAACCAAGGCATTCTGTCTTCCGTTCAAATTCCCCTCCCGCCCCTCGCCACGCAGAAAGCGATCATTGCGGAGATCGAAGCCGAGCAAGCGCTGGTAGCGGCGAACCGCGAACTGATCGTCCGATTTGAGAAGAAGATCCAGACGACGTTGGGGCGGGTGTGGGGAGAAGAAATAGCAAACACGGAGGGTTAAAACATGGACCGCCTACAAAAAGCATTTTATGAGCAAGGTTTCGAGATTGCCTTTCTCCGGGCGAAGGGTAACGAATTTCAGTCACTTTTCGAAAGATTGATGGGCTTGGCTTACAAGGCTGATTTTATGGCTTGTCGGCCATGGGGGAATCAGGGAGACCGTAAGAACGATGGTTTTCTGAAATCAGAAAGAAGATTATTTCAAGTATATGCGCCAAACGAGATGGAGGCATCCAAGGCAATTTCGAAAATTACCGAGGATTTTGAGGGGGCCAAAGCCTACTGGGGTAAACATTTTGATAAATGGGTTTTCGCGCACAACGCAACTGGGGGAATTCCTCCGCATGTTCAAAAGTTTGTGCTCGACTTTGAAGTAGCCAATTCAGGTATTACGCTGGAAACATGGGGTTTAGAGGAATTTCGCCTCGTATTTCGTAGATTGTCACACGACGACCTCCAGTCTTGGTTTGGACCTGTTCCTTCAGAAGAGACCAAGACTCATTTGGGTTTTAAAGATTTACAAGTTGTGTTAGAAACCATCGCAAAACGACCAGTGCTGACAGCACTTGCGGTGAGGGAAGTGCCCATGGGGAAGATCGAAGCTAATGCATTGTCTATAAGCGTCACCGATTTATTGAAGGTTGGTATCACCAAGGCATTGTTAGTCGAAACTTTCTTCAGCAAGTGGCATGACGAAACGTTAGGGGAGCGCATCGCTGAATCATTCAAGGCCAAATATCAAGAACTCCGGACTAAATTTAGCCCAAATGAGGTTTTTTTTGAGCTACAATCATGGGCTGGAGGTGGCCACCGCGGCACGCCAGAGCATGAACTGGCAGTCTTGACGGTGATTGCTTATTATTTTGAGAGGTGTGATATTTTTGAAGAACCTAAAACTCTTGAGTTATGATCCTGCCATCGAAACATCTTTCTCAAGACCGCGCGCTTCTCTCGATAGGGGCTCGGATCTTGCATCACTTGCCACAGCCGAAAACGATGTCCGCATTATGGGAAGAATTGCCGCGAAGGGACATCGGGCGGAATATTGTGCCACCCTTGCGCTATGACAGCTTTGTTCTTGCTCTTGACCTTCTTTTTCTCATTGGTGCAATTGACCTTCAAAATGGGCTTTTATCCCGGAGAACACCATGATTCATAGCATTTCTAGCAGCCTCACAACTTTTAAGAATCTTGAATTCACCCATGGACTAAATGTCTTGATTGCTCAGAAGGAGTCGGGTGCAACCGAAAAGCAAACCCGGAACCGGGCAGGTAAAACAAGCTTGATTGAGATTATTCATTTTCTCACGGGTTCTGAGGCTGGGAAAGATTCACTTTTCCGAGGGGAAGCGGTTGCCGGTGAAATGTTCGGCATTGATCTCGATCTTGGTGTAGATCGAGCAGCGGTGAAGCGCTGTGGAAAGGAGAAATCAAAAATTTTTGTTGAGGGCGGTGCTTTTCTAAATGGGAAAACAAGCCTGTCCAATTCTGAGTGGGTTCAGGCGCTTGGGGAAAAGATGTTCGGATTGAAGGCTATATCCGAAATGGAGGGACGCGTCCCAACCTTTAGATCACTTTTTGCATACTTCGTCCGGCGTCAACATAGCGGGGCATTCATGACACCTGAGAAGCAGGCTGCCATGCAACAGGCCGGAGACTATCAGGTGGCTCTGTTGTTTTTGCTTGGTCTAGATTGGAAAATCGCGAGCGACTGGCAGAAAGTGCGCGACCGAGAAAAAACGCTTGCCGCACTTAAGAAGGCCGCCGGAGCTGGCGCCTTCGGGAGCATCATTGGCAAGGCTGCCGACCTTCGAACGCAACTGACAGTTGCTGAATCTCGACTGATCGATTTGCAGTCTCAAATTACTGCCTTTCGCGTGTTGCCACAATATGAACTACTTGAAGCAGAAGCGGATCAGATTACGAAACAAATTAAGACCATATCCAACGTCAACATCATAGACACTGCGGCAATCCATGACCTTGAGAGTGCTATGAAAGGAGAGGCGCCGCCATCACAGATCGAGATTGAAAGTATTTATGCTGAAGCGGGGGTCGCCTTGCCGGGACTAACTGTCAAACGCTACGAGGAAGTACGATGTTTCCATGAGTCGATAATCCGTAACCGACGCGATTACCTATCAGGGGAATTAGGCGCAGCCAAAGAGCGAATGGCCTCCCGAGGCGTGGAGAAGCGACGCCTCGATCAGCGTCGAGCCGAAGTTATGAGCGTGTTGGATAGTCACGGGGCTTTGGAGCAGTTTGCAAAACTGCAAGGTGAAGCAGGCCGTCTTGAATCGGAGGTGGCATCGTTACGCCAACGCTTTGAGTCTGCCGAGCAGTTGGAAGGCACCAAAAACGAGCTTGAAATTGAACGAAATCACCTAGCAATACGCCTGCGTCGGGATTTTTCAGAACAAAAGGGTCGTTTGGCAGAGGCAATTCTCGCTTTCGAAGAGACGTCAAAACGCCTTTATGAGTCAGCCGGCAGTATGACTATCGAGGAAACCTCCAACGGGCCCGTTTTTCAATTTCCCATGCAGGGCGCGCGTAGTAGGGGTATAAAGAACATGCAGATATTCTGTTTTGATATGATGCTTATGCGCCTTTGTGCGAAGCGTGGGATTGGCCCCGGTTTTTTGGTGCATGACAGCCACCTTTTTGATGGGGTGGATGGACGACAAGTTGTCAGTGCGTTGAAGGTGGGGGCGGAAACTGCTCGGGAGCTTAGATTCCAATATATTGTCACAATGAACGAAGATGATGCTTACAAAGAGAAGACGGATGGGTTTGACCTACGAGAACATGTTTTACCTGTCGTCCTGACCGATGCAAAGGAAGATGGCGGACTATTCGGCCGTCGTTTCTAGGGGGTGCAAGGGCATGTAGGCAGTGAATCAGAATTATGGGGTAAAAGTGAAAAGACTCATTCTTTGTTGTGACGGCACCTGGAATAAGCCCGACCAGGAAGATGATAATGGCGTTCCTTGCCCCTCTAATGTCGTAAAAATTGCCTATCGAGTGGCCAAGCGGGATGGCGATATTCCTCAGATCATCTATTACGATCAGGGGGTTGGGACGGGGAATTCGGTCGATAGGGCGACAGGTGGGGCTTTTGGCGAAGGGTTGGAGGCCAATATTCATGATGCCTATCGGTTTCTGGTGGCCAATTATGAGCCTGGGGATGAGATTTTTCTGTTTGGGTTTAGTCGCGGGGCCTTTACCGCTCGCAGTATTGCCGGGATGATTCGCAAATGTGGCATTCTCAAGCGTGAATTTGTTCAGCATTACCGGGACGCAATTGATTTGTACAGGAAGATGGACGTCCATCCCGACGATGAGCAGCCGCTTAAATTCAGGACGGACTTTTCCATTTGTGGTGCCGAAAATATTCCCATTAAGTTTATTGGGGTTTGGGATACGGTGGGTGCGCTTGGTATACCGTTACGGGGATTGCGGTATCTTACCCGGCATGATTTTCAGTTCCACGACACGGAATTAAGTAAGACGGTTGAATCTGCTTACCACGCCCTAGCCATTGATGAGCATCGCGCCCCATTCGCCCCGTCAATATGGGACTATGTGCCGAAACCGGGGCAGACAGTTGAACAAGTCTGGTTTTGTGGTGCGCATAGTGATATCGGCGGCGGGTATCCGGCCTCGGAATGTGGACATTCGGATATTGCCCTGGGATGGATGATTGAGAAGGCACGCGGAGCCGGATTGGTCTTTGATGAAGGTGTAATTCAAACCCATTTGATCCATCCTGATCCTCTCGCCAAACTGCATAACTCCAAAACCGGCGTCTATTGGCCCACCTTCGGTATAGATCGTGCCATCGGCCAGCCTTCAGGCCCTGCCGAATCGCGTAAAACGGCCCCCTCAATTGATCCAACCCAGTCTTTGCATGCCAGTGTCTTGTCGCGGTGGGATGGCGATCCGAAATACCGGCCGAAGGCGCTGATGAATTACTTCAAGTTAATTGAAGACAAACGCGGAATTTAGCGGACTAGATTATCTCAACCTGGTGGAAGCGACATTCTGCAATGCGTAACGGGACTGTTACGAGTGTAACTCGATTTTCCCGGATGCGGCTACCTTGGCTGCAAAGGGCCGTTGGTGGGTACTCACAAATTTATTAATGTGGGGCCAGGCTGCTAACAAAAGCTCAACTATTTGCGCGGCCGTCTTATTCCCTGCTGATGTGATGACAAATGCACCCACTCCACCTGCAAGAAGTCTTTCTTTGACCCCTGGATGATACCGGAAATGATGGTCGCGGGTGATAAAGTACAGGTCTCCCTTTTGCGCCAATGCTTCCAGCACCGCTTCATCTGTCGCTCCCCTGGGAACGAATTCAGTTAAGGGGATTGCAGGAATACCTTGTTGCTGCAGTCCTTCCAGAATGGATTTTCCGGCCAAGGTTTCGTCAAGAACCAGTCGGAAAGCGTCAGGCGGCTTGCTGGTCGATTGCGCAGCGGAGTGCTTCTTCAATGAGTCTCATCTCCAAGTCATAGTCTTTTGAGAGGTCAGTCAGGCCTTCCCCCGCTTTATAGCGCTCCAAAATTGTGGCGGTTGCAATGCGTGTTCCCCGGATCACTGGGCGTCCGAATGCAACGGCAGGATCCATGATGATATCGGTTTGAGAATCACGCAAAGGATCCGAAAGGGTGAAGGGGCAAAAACTGATAGGAATGCCTTTGGCGTCACGTTCGATCCGGCGCAGGTAGCGCTCCATGACATCCCGAATTACCACTTGGCCTTTCTCGGAAGCACTAATGATTTGATTTAAATGGCGAAAGAAAACATTAAGTCCGTCTGTCTCGATCTGGAGTTCTGCCAGAGGATGTTCTGAACCCGTTTCCTGCTGGAGCCAAAGGACGGCATCCCTGATTTTAGGCAGGGGAACTTGATGAGTCCTCCTCAATGCCACCAGAACGTGACTTTCGATCAAGTTGATAAAACTTAAGGCATCCGCGCGGTTAGGTTGTTCGACCTTGATTACTGGCTGGTATTTTTGGCCATCTTTGGTGGCGTGTGAACGCCCCATAACCCATGTGCGAAGCGTGCTCAAGTTGCCATGCGTGTACATTGCTACTTCGGGCAGTCGGTAAAGGGGCGTGTAGCGAATATCTGTGTGTTTGTCTGGCATGCTGAAGGTTTGTCTCCCTGTAATGTTCTGAAACAATAGTACGAAGCTGAGTAAGTTGCAATACCGCAACAACACCGCTCTGCTCCAACATTCGCTGATAGAAAAATCGTTACTGGCGCAGATAGACGAAACTCGGCTGGTGCTGTCATATTACCTGCTTAATAAGCAGGAGTTGATGAATAATGGCCGAGCCGCTCATACCTGTGCATGGAGGCTACCGGAAGCTCAAAAGCTTTCAGGTCGCTCAATTGGCTTTCGATATCACCGTGCGTTTTTGCGACCGATTCATTGACCGGCGAAGTCGTACCCATGACCAGATGGTCCAGGCGGCGCGGTCCGGGGTCCAGAATATTGCCGAAGGGAGCCAGGCTTCGGGAACTTCCAAAAAGACCGAACTGAAACTTACGAATGTGGCCCGTGCCAGTTTGGAAGAACTCCGCCTCGATTACGAAGATTTCCTTCGCCAGAGAAGCATGCCGATCTGGAAGCGCGAGGATCCTCGCCGACAAAACCTGATTGATCGCCGTTGCGTGACCGCGGATGATGTGGCTGTCTGGGTGCGGGATAATCGGGGGAGTGGACTGGGTGGACCAAGTGGACAAAACCCATATCCTGAACTTGCGGCCAATGCGGCGCTGGTTTTGCTGGCGGTTGCCTGCAGTTTGCTTGATCGCCAAATTGCATCTCAAGCCTCTGCTTTTGAGGCCGAAGGCGGTTTCACTGAACGCCTCTACCGGATCCGCTCCGAGAAACGTTCGCCACGTCCTTGGTCAACCCCGTCAGCAAAGTCCACTGTGTCCACGAAGATTTGATACCTCGCTATTTGCTTGTGCTCAAGCTGTTGAGCATTAGTTATTATTGAATTGGTGGTGCCTGCTTATCGGGCGAAATCGTAGCTTGCGAATCAGTTTCTGACATCGGCGAATCGGTGTCGATGGTTGCCTCATTCGCTGCTGACAGCGGGTCGGCTGAAGGTGCCTCGGGAATCGGAAAATCAGTTGGCGGTAGAACTTCTGCCGGAGCCGGGACCGGAATGATAGGTGGCGGCTCAGCAGGTATCACTGGCGCGGGCGGCGGGGAAACCACTGGCGGTGGATCTGCGATGGGTTCAGGGGGTGGGGCTACTGGTTCGGGAGCCGGAGCTGAAGTAACGATTGGCGTAAATGTCGGCACGGGTTCCGGGGCAGGTTCCGGTTGTGGCTCTGGATTGGCTTCTACCGGCGATACACCGGTTACTACAGGTGCAGCGTGCACCTCGTCGGTCACAACCGGAATTGAATTTTCTTCTGTAGTAGCCGCCGCCTGCCCTGAGCTTGTCGAAGGGTTGTCAGCGGCAGGGTCTGCCACCGTGACCGGCGTGAGTTCACTGGGCTCAATGACCGGCACCGGTGTTGCGGCCTCCGTCGCCGGGCTGGGATCCAATTTCGGTGTTGCCGGTGTTGACACGCTGGCTTCCGGCGACAAAGGCGACGATACGGGTTCAGGATCGGCCAAGGCCGGACTCGGCTCTGACACCGGAATGGGCTCCGGTGTTGCGGTCTCCGGCACCGGGTTGGAATCCAATTCCGGTGTTGCCGGTGTTGACATGCTGGCTTCCGGCGACAAAGGCGATAACACCGGTTCAGGATCGGCCAAGGCCGGACTCGGCTCCGACACCGGAGCCAGCTCGGGTTCGGGCGTAAAGACCGGCGCTGGGACCGTGTCAGGCACAGGTATTGGCTCCGGTGTCGGCGCGGGAACGGGTCTCGGCGTTGGAGCCACGATGACCGGCTTCGGTGTTGCAACTGGCGCAACGGCTATCGGTTTGGGTTGAAGGATGGGTGGTGCGGGTTGTACCGGAGGCTGTGGATTGCTCACTGCCGACTGCCTACTGCCCTCCACGGTTGCATCCGCTCGTGGCGGGCTCACCGCAATCAAGATCGCCTTCCCTGCGCCTTCCCATAAAACGATGGTGGGACATACCCCGGCGACCAGCGTGGACACGGTGGCGTAGACGGTGGGACAGCAGATGAGTCCGGCAAACCCAAGTTTCAACACTCGTTCCCGGACTGCACTCTCATCAACAGGAAGGGTGATCACGACCAACTGGTAGCCTGCGGCGGAGAGTGGCGGCTCCAGCCTGGGGATCAAGGCCAGGGTTTCGCCCGGACTGGTGGCCGAGAGCACAAGGCCGATTTGCCGCTCTCTCGGTATTGCCGACGTGGACGAGGCGTCACTTGTGATAATCGGCTCGACACCGCGCCCCAGAGCGACATCCCTGGCAATGGCGTTCGGGCGGTATCCCAACTGGCGGGCTGCAGCCATAATCCGAGCCTGGGTGGAGGGACTGATCCGGAGCTTATCTCCTTTGCCGTTGATGACAAAAGAGGCTGTCGAAGGATCCACTTCGGCGGCTATGGCCACATCTTTTAACGTAGCGGTCTTGCTCATGCTCAAGCTGTTTAGCATTGGCTATTGATAAAATCAAGAGGCGAAAAATGACCGTATCCAGGAGCCAGAACAGAAGGAGAGATGATGGTATTTGCGGCGAATAAGCGTCTTAATCACCGCAGGATATGCGGTAAATACTTGCGCTATTCGCGTTAAAAGTTCAGTATCTCGATCAGGTGAGGTGTTTATGCCGTACATATACGAAGATCGAGATTGGCCGAATTTCAAGTGGGATGATGCGCTATTGGCTCCTGCGCTGGTGGAAATTCGGCATCGGCAAGGCCGGCTTCTGGGGCGAATGGAAGCGTTGGGGTTCCATTTGCGTGATGAAGCGCACCTTGCCACCTTGACCGTTGATATTGTGAAGTCTGCTGCTATAGAGGGCGAGTCACTGGATGCGGGCGAAGTTCGCTCCTCCCTGGCTCGTAAACTGGGGATGGAGACTGGCGGGACACCTCTGTCGTCCCGGCACATTGAGGGCGTGGTGGAGATGATGCTTGATGCCACGCAAAAGTATGCCGAACCCCTGACTCAGGAACGACTTTTCTCCTGGCACGCTGCGCTGTTTCCTACAGGCTATAGCAATATGAGAAAGATCACCGTGGGGGCATGGCGTACGATGGAGTCGGGGCCAATGCAAGTGGTGTCCGGTGGAATCGGCCGCGAAAAGGTGCACTTCGAGGCTCCTGCCGCTCTCAGACTGGATGCCGAGGTGAACGCGTTTCTTCAATGGTTCAACGCGCCGCCTGCCGTCGATCCGGTATTGAAGGCCGCTTTGGCGCATTTCTGGTTTGTGACGATCCATCCGTTTGAGGATGGAAACGGGCGTATTGCCCGTGCCATCGCGGACATGGCCCTGGCCAGAGCTGATGGCACGGCTACTCGGTTTTACAGCATGTCAGCCCAGATTGAAGCGGAACGAAAAGACTATTATCAGATTTTGGAGTCCAGCCAGAAGGGCACCATCGAGATCACCCTGTGGATGAAATGGTTTCTTGAATGTCTGGGTCGTGCCTTGGAGCTTGCGCACACGACGCTGGCCGGTGTCTTGCGAAAAGCCCGGATCTGGGAGAAAATCAACATGTCAGCCATCAATGACCGTCAGCGCCTGGTGGTCAACCGGCTTTTGGATGGGTTTGAGGGGAACCTGACCTCATCCAAATATGCCAAGCTGGCGCACTGTTCCGCCGACACTGCCTTGCGTGATATAAGGGAACTTCTCGAGCGTGGCACCCTGATGCTGAATCCGAGTCGCGGGCGGAGCACAAGCTATCGCCTAAGCGAATAAAGTCACGAGTGCCCACGTTCGGCTTTGGACTCGCAACTCACGACTTCGACCTCTCTCCTCACCAATCCGTCGGCTTGTAGTCCTTCAGGAACTTGCCCCAGACGTGGGTGCCGGTATTGAAGCCGTCGATAATGGGGTCCACAATCCGGGCGGCACCGTCCACGATGTCCAGTGGCGGGTGGAAGCGGTGCATCTTGGTCTTCATCTCGGCCAGCTCGATGGGGTCTTCGTCGGTCACCCAGCCGGTATCCACGGCGTTCATATGGATGCCATCGTTGAAATAGTCGGTGGCCGAGGTGCGGGTCATCATGTTCAAGGCGGCCTTGGCCATGTTCGTGTGGGGATGGCGGGTGGTTTTGAGCTTGCGGTAGAACTGGCCTTCCATGGCCGAGACATTCACAATATGTTTGTCGCGCTCCGGTGTACGCAGCATCAGCGGTTTGAGCCGCGCATTCAGCAGGAAGGGGGCCACGGCGTTCACCAGGTGAACTTCCAGTAACTCCACGGCCGGCACATCGGCCATCAGCATCCGCCAGGAGTTGGTGGTGCGCAGATCGACCTGTTGCAGATCCTGGTCGAGCCGGCCTTGCGGGAAGAGGGACTGCTGGGCCGCCAGTTCATCGGGGAGCAGGGGGATCTGTGACAGTTCGGCGGCATGGGTCATGCCGACGACCTCGGACATCCGCTTCTGGGCAACCACGGCATCGCCTTCCGGTAACAGATGGTAGCCGCGCAAACCTTCATAGGCGCCCAGCAAGCGCCGGGTCGCCTCCGGCATATCCTGAATGGCGGCGGTTTCGCCCGCCATCATATGCTGATAGAAGTCGGGCGGACGCCGCACCGTCTGGCAGGCGTTATTGATAATGAAGTCCAGCCGGGGCAGGGTGGCCAGCAGATGCCGGCAGAAGGCCTCGACACTGGGCGTGTGGCGGAAATCCAGGCCGAAGATTTCCAGCCGGTGTCCCCACTCCGCGAAATCCGCTTCCGCGGCATAGCGGGTGGCCGAATCGCGGGGGAAGCGCGTGCAGACGATCAGGTGGGCGCCGGCCCGCAGTAGCTTGATGCCCGCCTGATAGCCGATTTTCACGCGGCCACCGGTCAGCAGGGCGACTCGGCCGCTCAAATTGGCGGACTCGGTGCGTTTATGGAAGTTCAAGGTGGCGCAGGCGGGGCAGAGATGATCGTAGAAATGGTGGATCGACGTATAGTTCTGTTTGCAGGTATAGCAGTTGCGGGGCTCCACCACATCGCGGAATTCCGGGTCGCCCTCGACATCCTGCTGCTCAAACTGGGCGGGAGGCAGGATGTTGGGGGTGGTGAAGACGGGCTTCTGGCGCAGTTTGCGGATTCCTGTGTCCGCGAGTTTCGCCTGATCGCGGGCGATCAATTCGGCTTTACGGCGGCGTTCAGTGGCGCGGACCAGACGCCGGCGTTCAAACATATCCGGGCAGTAGACATCGCCCGCGGCGGAGATCAGATGCTTGCGGTCTTCCAGGGAGAGTTCCGCTAATAACGCCCGGTTGCCGGCGACTTGTTTGAGCAGCGCGGTCGCCGCTTTGAGTTCTTCAATGGTGGGATCAGACATGAGGGGGTGTTTTCCTAGTTCGTCGGGCTTCTTCGTGGGGAACCGCTCAGGTATTCAGAATTCTGACTTCTGGCTACCTTCATGGATACATTTGTTCAAAGCTGGAAACAAACTCAATGCCCTTGAAATAGAGGGACGCCTTGAATAGATCCTGCGCAATGGGTTGATTGATGGTGAGATGATCGAAGCGGGAGGTCTCCTTGCTTTCTTTTCCCCCCAACCACATGGAACTCTGATGGAGAGCCGCCAGCCAGACGCCGGGTACGGCTTCAACGAAATTTCCGTAATCCATCCGGGCAATCAGCTGTTTCAAGTCCGCCGAGGTGAACATTTCAATGCGAGTGAGGCGATTGGAGGTGTCCAGGGAGAGCACGGCAAACATCTTGCCGGTATCATACCCCTTGCGGACGGGATACGTGCTGGTGGCCTCCAGATTTGTTTCCGCCATACCGCGCAACCGGAGCAGGTGATCCATGGCGGTGGCAGGTACTTTCCGTAACGAAATCAGCATGTCATTTTCCAGCTTACTTACCGGGCGGGAATACCCCTTGGGGTCCCCCTCCAAAAAACTGAAGAACGTGACTCCGTCGCAAATAATCCGGCGGGGCAGCGGCGTGACATTATCCACATGAAGTTTATCAGGTTTCTCGAAGAAGACGCGGCTCAGGGCACGCACCTTGTTGCCCGATGATTCGGCGTCACGCCGCACATCGCAGGATACGGACTGGATGGTCTCGTATCCGGCAATCAACTGGTCAACAAGGGTGCTGGCGGAATTCATGGTGGCGGAACCTAACACAAACACTAGGGCCAGTGCAATCGATTCAAGGCGTGGGGTCATGGGGAGCTCCTGAGGGGTTCGTTTTTTCCATTAAAACTTGTATTGAAGGCGCAAGAGGGGCAGTTGGGTATAGTCCGGTCTGGCCTGACTCTCCCGGTAGATGGCGGAGGTGCAGGTGTCCAGGCGGTTCTGATTGTAGCGGTTGGCGGCGTCGACACCGCCATAGATACTTCCCGAGTACCAGGTCACTTCAAAGAAACTGATGACGGTGAAGGCCCCCCAGAGATCCTCTTCCGCCGTGGAGACCATACCGAAGATAAAGATGCCATTCAGGATCAAAGAGCGTGCGGCGTTCGGGTATTCCCCTGAGTAGGCGTAGCCCATGCCGGGGATCATGCCGAGGAGTCCTCCGATGCGGGGACTCTTGTCGGAGCCGCGGGAGTAGTGCTCAAGAGCCTTGAGTCCCTCAGTTTCATCGCCGGGGGATTCGGTGAGGGATTTTTTGGCCCCTGCAGGATCCTTGAGATGGAGTTGGGTTACGGCTAGCGAACGGCTGGCCAACCGTGTGACGGGCTGCGTCGCCCCCTGGGTCAGACCCTGGAAATAGAATGAGGCCTCCGTCCAGTTTCCGGCCGACATGGCGTTCTTGCCCCGGAACAGGAGGATTTCCGGGGTGATCCCAGAATACTCATTTTCCGCCTGATCGAGCATTTTTTCGGCAAGCAAGATATCTCCCGCACGCTGGTATTCATAGGCTGCCGCACAGGAGAAGGAGGCCTGGTCGCTCGGGGCGGGGGACAGGAGGGCCAGTCGGCGGAATTCCACGGCTGCCGCTGTGTGATGGCCTTCCTCGCCGAGTGTGTTGGCCAGGAGGATGTTGGCATCGGCAGGGTCAGTCCCACGGGCGGGAAGGAGGGGCAGCAGGCAGAAGGCCAGTCCCAGGGAAAAGATGGTCAAGAGGGGGGGAGAAGGGTGTGTCATAGGTGTGTGGTCATCCAGAAGTCATGATTTGAAAGCGGATCTTTGTAAAAGGTCGTGCCATTTTCCTGGACGACGTCCGATGTACCGGAGTTGACCACGCTGGGTTCACGCACGAGCCGGTCGGCGATCATGGGGAGGGCGAGGAGCGGATGGGCCCGCCCTGCCTGCAGGAAATATTCCGAACAGTGCGGTTTCAGCGAACAGCGTGCCCCAATGGCCGGGCGAATGGCGCGTCGGTAGAAGGCGACGACCCATTGTCCCGGTCTGGACAGAAGGGAGGCCGGTTTTGAGGGGAGGGCGCCGATAGGAGGCGGGAGAACGTCTCGCAGGATAGGGTCGCAACTTTCCAGCTGGAGTCGAAGGCTTTCGGAGGGGGTGAAGAGCTGGGAATGAGCGGTCATGAGTCGCAGCAACAGGGCCCCGCTGGAAAGGAAGATCGGGGTCTGGGAAGATGATAGAAACGCCTGTTCGGCAAGGGGCCAGGCTTCCTGAAGCCGGTTCTGACGGGCCAGAAGCCAGGCGGCCTCATTGGCGGCTTGTGCCCGGATATCAGGCTGCCGGGCCAGGTTCGAGAGGTGAAGCAGGGCGGGCAGGCTATTGGTGGCATGAGCCTTGCCGGATCGCAGGGCGGAGGTGGTGTAGAGCAGGAGGGCCTGTTCGTTGGAGGGGGTATGGCACAAGATCCGCTGGCTTTCCTGCATGCAGGTCGTCCAGTTCCCCTCTTGAAATAGTTGATCGGCTAAGTCCGTATCCGCCGCAGTCACCCGGAAGGGCAGAAATAAAAAAAGGATTCCGGTCAAAAAGCCCGGAATCCTTTTTATTAAATGGCAGGGTGTCTCAATAAAACGTAGAGCCATATTGCTTCGCGTAATCAGCCTTTTGCATTCCATTGGCGCCATCGATTCCATTCCAGATGGATGCCACAAAACCGACGATAGGAATCAACAAAATCCATTCACGCCAGTGAATGTCTTTACCATCATTATAGGCAGCTCCAGCACGAATGCCGAAGCAGCATCCGGCGATGAAACCCATCAACCCGCCGCGTTGTTCGTTAATGGCCATAGACGGACTTACCGAACTGAACAGTATGCCGCTGATCGTCAAACACATGACTATTTTTTTCATTATTTCTCCTGAATATATCTGAATTTAGTAATTGTCAATTTATCCGCGAAACAACTCAATAAAACGCAGCGCCGTATTTCTTGGTATAATCAGACGTTTGCATGCCGTTGGCGCCGTCAATTCCGTTCCAGATCGCGAACACGATATTGACATACGGAATCAGCATAACCCATTCGCGCCAGTGGATCTCTCTGCCGTCATTATAAGCGGCTCCAGCACGGATGCCAAAGCAGCAACCGGCGATGAAGCCCATTAATCCGCCACGTTTTTCATTAATCGCCTGGGACGGACACACGGTTCCGAGCAAGACGCTGGTGATGACCAAACCCATTATTATTTTCTTCATGCTACCTCCTGTTTGCTGTCGTATGTCTTAAATGCGACTCAAAGGTCCCAATTGCAGGAAAGCCTAAGCTTTCGCCTCTGCTGCTGTCAATATAGATATTGGAACAGGCGAGTCAAAATAGTTGCATGCTGATGGCTGGCCCGTTAGTTTAGCCCGACAAGTGTTTCAGGTCTTATCGTGGCCGGTAAATGAGATCAAATTGATTAAATTAATAATAATGGGCGTGCTCCTCCTGGGAATGGGGACTTACGGGTTTGCGGATATCGCGATCTCCAATGCCCCCGCCGGCCCCCCGGTTCCGCCGGGGTTGCCGAAATGGGAGGTTGGCGTCTTTGGAATGGCCGCCCGTGTCCCGTTTTACCGTGGCTCCGATGAGTATAAAACCTATGCCTTTCCCCTCCCGTTCTTCATCTATCGCGGGGACTATATCCAGGCGGACAAGGATGGCGTCCGGGGTTCATTTTACAAGGGGTACCGGTTCGAGCTTGAACTATCGATGAGCGGCAATCCTCCGGTAACGGACGAGGGGGGCGCGCGAACCGGGATGCCGGATTTGAACCCGCTGCTTGAGCTGGGGCCGGCGGCCCGATTCTATTTGTATAACGGGGAAAAAGTGAGGGCCATCTTTCTGGAAGCCGCCGTCCGCGGGGTCATTTCCATCGATATGGATGATCTGAGCCCCGGCTATGAAGGACTGAAAAGCAGTCTCAGTCTGGTGCTGGCCGGGTTCAAGCCGACGCCCACCTCGCTATGGACGGCCGGCCTGAAAACAGGGCTGGATTTTTCGGACCGGGATTACCACGGGTATTTCTATGATGTGGATGAGGCTTACGTCACTTCTGCCCGGCCCTATTATCACAGTCAGGGCGGATATAGCGGGGCGTTTGCCTCCGGCTGGCTGTCCCGCCGCCTGTTCGATGGGGTATCGGCGGCTCTTTACGCCCGGATGGATAATGTCGCGGGGGCGGTTTATGAGGACAGTCCCCTGGTGCGGGCGCAGAACAGCTATATGGTGGGCCTGGGGTTCACCTGGAAAATCGCCCAGTCAAAAAATCAGGTGAAGCGGGCGAAACCATAAACGGACTCTTCAACAGGAATCATGATGATGCGTAGCCAGCAATGGATGGGACTTCTCGGCGCCGTGTGGGCGCTCAACAGGATGCAGGTGGGTGCGGTAGCTGCGCCGCCGGTGGAACTGACCCCACGTGAAAAAGCCCTCGTCAGCGTTCAGGCGTTCGATGCCGCCCGGCTGAAGCAGTATGGCGGGCAGGATAATTTTATGGTGCGTCCCGGATTGCTGGCTGACAAAACCGGCCGCATCGTCCGGGTGTCAGCGGAGTCGCTTAGGCTGGAGCCGGGCAGCCCGGCCGAGTTCCCGCTGGTGACCGCGACCAGCGGGAAGGATTACGAGGCGCATGCGGTGGCGTTCGCTGCCGCATTGGATATTCATAATGCCTTGCAGTTCATCGGGTTGAAACCAGGCCACGGGGTGGATGCGGGCGCTCTCCAGTTCTGGCCGAGGGGGGACCGCGTGGCCGTCACCTTCCATTACCAGGATCCCACCCTTACCAACCAGGTCCATATTCCGGCCGCTCGATTGACCATTGATACCCGCACGGGGAAAACGCTGCCTGAGAATGGCTTTGTGTTCACGGGGTCCGAGTGGACGGAGGTGACGGAGCCGGTCACCGGCCGGGTGTATGCCGCCGATGCGTTCACCCCGGGTTGCATTGTGTCGCATTACAATGAACGGACGACGGTGCTGGATGTGCCCCGCCGTGACGCCCAAAGTGAAGTCTATTCCTATCAAGTCCCCAATCCAGCCCTGCGGCTCCCTTCCAACCAGGTGATCGAGGTGACCTTTGAACCTTATTTCAAGGACGGGCGTGCACATGACTTTGATTTCGTATTGACGGTCGGCCCGGGCTCAGGAAGCAATACCGCGGATCTGGCTTACACGTTACAGGATGCGGCGGGACAGCCGGTGAATACGAACCGGACCCTCTCAGGGGTGCTCGATGTGCTCGAAGGCTTCTCCGGTATCGATCAGGCCGCGTATCTGACTTTCCATCCGGAGGAGTCCCTGACCATGGTATCCTTGCAGAAAGTGGCGAGGCTGCTGGATAAACTGGATTCGGAACATGGCGTCCGGGTGGATGCGCCGCCACCGGGTCATCCTTATTTCCGGGCCTTTCTTCCCAACGAACAGCATCGGAAACGGGAAGCCCGGCCGGCCCTGGCGGCAGAGTTGATTCTTGAAAACGGAGCCACAGGGGCCACGGGAACCCTGGTCCTGGTGAGTATGGAGTGGAAGGGGGACGACTCCACGCCCACCTTCAGCGAGACCCGTCTTCCCGTTCCAACGGCGGCTCAACTCATCCCTGCGTTGACGTCCAAAGAAGACGTGCCGGGGGTCATCCTGGCGTTTGTCCCCCCATCCATGAGGTACGGGGCGTTCCGCGAGTTCGTTGCCCCCCTGCTGCAGCGAAAAACGATCCTGTACGTGTTTATTGAGCCCTGAAGGGTGGAGCCAAAACACAGAGATGCGTTTGCAAGGGTTTGTTTCACCATTTTATACATTCTGTAAATTCTGTCAGATTATCTTGATTCTGCCGAATAGTTAGAGGCGGCCAGCCTCCAATTTACATTTTGCTGTGACCACTGTAGTTTCAGTCGATTTTTTGAATGTCTTAAAACTAAGTATGCTTCAAAAGCAAGCCGCGAGAGGGTAGATTTTTATGCGCTACAGAATACGTACTTCACGACTAATTGTCTGGCCTCTCGCCGTGGGGATCATTCTCGCGGGCTCTCAATGGGAGCAGCAGTTTGTGTTGCGCGGCTTGCTCTTCCTGATCGGGTGTGTGTTTGTGAGTACGGCCGCCATCGGCCGGCTGTGGTGTTCCCAGTACATCTGCGCGTACAAGACCAAGCACCTGGTCACCAGCGGACCGTATTCCTTATCCCGGAATCCCCTGTATGTCTTCAGCTCCATCGGGGCGGTCGGGCTCGGGTTTGCCACCGAGACGCTCACCATTCCCTTTGTGTTGGCGCTCCTGTTTGCGGTGTTCTATCCGAAAGTCATCCGCGATGAGGAGACGAAGCTGGCCGAACTGCACGGGGAGCCCTTCAAGGCCTACATGGCCAGCGTGCCGCGCTTCTGGCCGCGCAACTTTAAGATTGTGGAACCTGAAGAGTATATCGTCTCGCCCGTCAAATTCCGGCATGCCTTGCTGGACGCGATCTGGTTCGTGTGGATTCTGGGAATCATCCAGATGGCTGAGGCCTTAAGGAACGCGGGCATCCTGCCCACGCTGTATAAACTTTACTGAGCCGCGGGCGAAAGGGATGAGGGTTGCGGCTCCCAAGTGGGGCGGCACCGTCTCAGTGTTTAACATCTCGAATAACCCGCAACTCAGCCACCGGCCAGAAAACATCTAGGGCACCCTGGAAGAGTCATGCCGAGCCATGTCGCCGGATTTTATTAGAAAAAAGCGACTCGTCCAAAAAGAACAACAGCCTTATCCGCCAAACCGGTTGAGCAGGCCCGGAAGATTGTCAGACTCAAGCAACGTTTTGTATTCGCATTTCCGCCAGGCCTCGCTCTCACCGGGATGGGTCATTAGAATTCCATTCCGGCTTTCCATGCAATCCACAAAGCGCCTGAGGTACTCTGGGTAGGCACGATGCCCGTCATAAGCATAAATACCGGCAAACCCGTCATTGGTTTTCAACCCCCGTAATTGAAGGGCCTTGCGGAAATGATTTCCCAAAAAACCGATGGCCATACATTTCAAGGGAGAGACTCCCTGCCGGATGATTTTACGGAGGGTCATGGCGGAATTCCGGACATAGGGCGCGGCTTCAGGTCCCATCCCGTCCAGAAACTTCAGAATACCTTCCCGGACACCCGGGAACTGATGAATGTGGAGATGACTATCCAGATAGTCCGGAGGACGTCCTGCAAACTGAATGAAGCGATCATACTGACTTTGAGTCTCGCGAGTCACATCATCCGGTTTGATCCGCCCCAGCACTCCCCGCCTCAGTAAGACATCCATGGGATGAAAAACACCCCTTGACTGGAGCAGCGAAACCACACCGGATACGGCATGGAGGGGCGGAATATCCGTAAGTGTCAGATGAAGACCGATATCCACCCGGCCTCCCAAACGGAGCAGTTTTGAAAACGCCACCCGGTCGAAGTGGCTGAGGCCCACCATGCATGACACTGCTGAAATCCTGCCGCTTTCCGAAAGTTGGAGAATGGCGCGATCAATGTCACTGGACAACCCGAAATCATCGGCACACACGATCATGACAATGCTCCATCAGGACTTGGGACACCGATTCCGCACAACCTCACTGATGATATCCGCAGCTTCGCGGGCACCCTGCACACCCAAGATGGGTTGGCGCGGCTTCAAACCCTCCCAGTGGTTGCCCCGGCACAACTCCTTGAGTTTGGCTACCACCTCGTTCTCCTTGACAACATAGCCGTACCCCATGTCGGCAAGGATCCGGGCGTTGATGTGCTGTTCCGCATGGCCAGGGACGGGAATGACAAAAGTGATTTTTCCGAGCGCCATGGCTTCGCTGACCGCCGAAAAGCCGCCATTGATGACCATGGCGTCAGCCTTTTGAAGATACGCGATGTTGTCCATCATCCGTCCACGATAAGTCACATCCCCGATGTTCTCACCCTCCCGGCCAACCACATCAACCGGGAACGCAAATTTTCCGTCCCCCATCTCGATCTGGGAGGCGTATACGGAACCGCTCAACAGAAACACCATGGACTTCATCTCCGCCGGGTGTACCGGGACCGAGGGCTCCGCAGGAAGCACGTTGAGGATCGATCGGCGGACAATGAGCCCCACGCGCCGAATACGGGAATGACGGAGTTCTCCGGGAACTGCAGAAGGACTAATCACCCAATTGCAGAAAAACCGGTGGAACAGGTAGTCCGTAAATTCAACGAGCCAGAAATGGCTGCGGATTTCGGGGGGCGGATTTTTCAGCTTCAAGTATTCCGAGACCACCACATCGGCGTTGTTCAGTCCGATGATGGGGATTTTTCGTCTGCGCAACGGCGAGGTGATGTATTCCGAGTCAACCACGGCAACATCAATGTGATGTGTTTGGAGGAAGGCTTCAAGCTGCCGCTTTTTGACCGTAGCGCGACCATATAACGCGTGAATAGAAGCGAAAGTCCGCCACCCGCTCACTCCGCCGTTTTTGCCTGAATAAAAAAAAGACTCCATCGGAGTCAGCGAGGCAATTTCCTTGACGCCAGAGAAATACATGAGCCCGTTTCCCGATGTGAGTACATGGATCCGGATCCCCTGATCCATGAGATGTTCTATGATGGCATGGCAACGGGTACTGTTCCCCATCCCTAACCCGTTGATTATGAAAAGAACATCACCTATCATCATCGTTGAAACACTTTCCGGCTCATGGCCTCGAAATCATTGCTTAGCAAGCTACTTTCCATGGGGAATGGAGTCAAGACGGAAGAATCGTATCTAGAAAGTCAGCACCGAATCCCGATAAGCGAGAAAGGCAGGAAGGAGCGCGAGTCCGGTCGACAGGAGCGCACACACCAGGCCCATGAGCGTTACAGCGGGGATGGCCTCCCCTCGCTTTTTCCGGTTCAACCGCCAGACGCTGCGAGCCATGGCCAGGGTAATCAGTCCCATAGTCACAAGGGGGAGGCGTAGCCCGAAGACGGGCATAAACCAGGGGGTGACCAGAAGCATGAAGCCTCCCGCGATACTGGCGACCAGCAACATTTGGACCCCGACTCCACCGGAGGAGAATGGTCGCGGAGGGAGACCGGTCTTCGTTCTGCGTTTCCGGATCAAACCGGGAATTAGGCGTGCCGAAATGAGGAAGGCGCCAAAAGGCCCCCAGACACGAAGAACATCGAAAAGATAGGGTGCCCCGCGGGAACGCAGGAGGCTGGCAATCAATGGGGTTACCATCAGGAGAAGCCCCGCCAGAACGAACCAGCACCGTTTGGGGCGCCACCGCCACCGTCGAAGAATAGCCATGGCGATGACAGCGGACAAAACTCCAAATCCGGCCCCCGCCAGGGCATCGCTGGCATAGTGGCGGCCATAATATACCCGTTCCAGGGCAACGCCCCCGGTCCCAAAGACCGCGGCAGGGGCCATCCAGTAAGATAAGCCTACCAGCGGCGTCACAAATGCGGCAGCTGTGGCAACATCTCCGCTGGGGAACGACTGGAAGTTCTTGAAGGCGGGGCGCTCCCGGCCGACCCCGACCTTGACCGGCCAGATTAGAAGGCTCATCACCGCAAGCGCCAGAATGATATGCAGGGCGCGGCGGCGCGCCCCGCACAACCCCATGCCGGCAGCAATCACCAAAATGACATCCGCCTGCCCGAAGGGGCGGAACATCTCTAGAAATTCCCGTATAACATGGAATTTTCCTGCCCGGATGGAGAGTGACTGCATGGCACGGAAGATCTGAGTATCATGGGGATAGGCGAATACCGCCACGGCCAAGACCAGCGCCACCGTCAAAAGGGGCGCAGCGTATCGATGTTTTCCTGGGACTTTCATTGACTGTGGTGCCGGATAAGTTTACGCGACAAGGGAACGATACATCGCCACCGTCTGATCTGCCATTTGCGTGAATGAAAAAGAAGCGAGCAGACGTTCACGGGCGGAAGCACCATGCTGTTTCCGCATCAAGGGGTCGCGGACATATTTCGTTATCGCCTCCGCTAACGGGGCAGGATCTCCCGGGGGAACGATTAGCCCGGTTTTACCATTCTCCACGAGTTCCACCATTCCACCAACGGCCGATATGATGGAGGGCACACCCATGCACATCGCCTCCGCGACGGCCTTGGATAACCCTTCATTCCTGAGAGTCGGCATCACAAACAAGTCGCAGGCCCCCATCAGTGCTGGTGCATCCATTCGAAAGCCAGTCAGGTGAATTCGCTCGCGCAACACATGATCGCCAAGAAGTTCGCTGATTTCAGCATCGTCATTTTGTCCGATCAGCAGGACATGGACGGGGAAATCAGCCGCCAGGCGGCGAACCGCCTGCATGAGGATGGGCACCCCCTTGATCGGTCGGGCCTTCGCAGTACAGGCAATTACCACGGCATTATCCGGGATGCCAAACTCCCGAAGAGCCGAGCGGGGCGCAGGAGCAAACCAGGACGGATCGTGCCCGGCATAAATCGTGAGAAGGCGACTGTCGGGGACTCCAAGTTCGCGAAGATAACCCTTAACCGCCCGTGAGACGCATACAATCCGGTCGGCGCGTGAACTCAACACCGCCAAGCGGGCTGAGGGGTCCCACCGTTTGAGATGTCCCATGGTACCACAAAACCCGATGCGTTTCAGGTTCATTCCCATAGAGGCAAGCAGGCTATTCGAAAGTGCCCGGCTATTAAACGCGTGCACAATATCATAAGAATCTGTCCGAAGTGTCCGCCAGAGGACTCGAATCGCCGCAGGATCAATCCGGGCCTTCATGACAAAATGGGTCATCGGGAAACCCGATTCCTTCAGGGAATCAAAGTATGGGGATGTGGAATCGCAAAGGAGCTTAACCTGCACGCCCCTAGCCGCCAGTTCCGGAAAAAGATACGCTTCCGGCCGATCACCAACCCCCGCTACCAGTAATACTTTCATATATGCTCGCTGAAAATGAGCGATATCATCATCCGAGCAAGAAGACCCGTCAAGGAGAAACACCGTTGACTTCAACAGCCCCGGCCACCCCGCAGGAATGCCATCGACATCACGCTGCTCTATCATTACTCTCTAGACCTTAATCACAGGGCTAAACAACATGAAACAGAGTAGCATTTCACCCCAAAAATGGATCCTTCTCATTTCCCTTGTCATCAGCACCATGATGCTTGCCTTCACGGCTCACGCCTTTAAAAAAGCGGCCCGCGGCGACCTCTGCGATTTTCAGGCCTATTATGTTGCCGCCAAAGCGCTCTGCGAACACAACGACCCATACGTTTTCGCGGAAAGACCATATATTTACCCTCCTCTCTTTGCGACACTCTGCATGCCTTTGGCCTTACTTCCCGCCAATATTGCGGCCATGGCTTACGTACCGGTCATGGTCGCCGCGATCCTGCTTTCCTTTTCCTGGGGAGTCCGGGAAATCCTGCGTAGGTTCAATGTTCCTGTCACCCCCCTTCTGTTCGGAATTACGCTCCTCATTTCATTTGCGATCATGGAGGACCGGATCAAGTCCGATCTGCAGATGTTTCAAGTCAACTCCCTTCTGCTATTCCTCCTAGTTCTTTCGTTACGCTGGCTCGATCGCCGCCCATTTTTGGCGGGAGCCGCCCTCGGCTTGGCGATGAACATCAAAGCCTTCCCTATCATCATGTTGCCTTACCTTTTATTCAGGCGACGGTACCGGTCCGCAGCGTCCATGGTGATAACCACGATAGCATTCGGACTACTCCCGGCGGGAGCGCTTGGATGGAAAACAAATCTGCAATATCTGGCGCAGTCCTCGGGAGGGTTCCTGTCACTTCTCGGAATACAAACTGGGGTTCATCAAAAAGCCCAGATCAAGGATGTGACGGCCTCCTATAGCGTTTCGCTCCCCAGCGGCATTGTTAGAATGGTTGGCCCCGGCCATGAACTCCTGGCTTGGGCCGCCGTGGGAACCATCTTCCTGGCGATCATTGTTTTCGGCGCATGGGTCTATCGGCGGGGCGGCATCCCCCGACTTCACTGGCCCGACGCGAGTCAACAGCAACAGCAACCCTGGCAAGCCTTAATCGCCTTGGAGTGGGCGGTTCTGATCGCGCTGGCGCTTATCTTCAGTCCACAGACTAATTCCCGTCATCTTCTCATGCTGGCGCCCCTGCCCATGTTGGGCGCGGCCATGCTGGTCAAGTCCTTCCCGAAGCCGGGGTGGATCTGGGTTCTGACCGGAACAGCCCTCGCCTGGGCCAGCATCACCCTTCCCCCGGGCAGTTTCAGAATTTTATTTCTCCACACCGCCCATGTATTCTGGCAATTTGTGGGTGGCCCATCCTGGATCCTGCTGGCCGCCATCCCACCGCTGCTATGGGGTGCAATAAGGGTTGTCAAAAGCCTGACACCCGACGAATCAGTTATTGGTGTTACTCCAACAGAATTCAGAACGGACAACGCTTGCGAAGGAGCTAAGCCTACGCATGGAGACAATGGCGATCGAGAAACATGAAAAATCGTTCTTAGCGGCAGTTAATTATATGTATGCCGGGTGGTCAAGTTCACGTCAGGAAAAATATGAAGATTAAAGCCGGTTTTGCGTTAGCGGAATTTTTGATGGTTGCGACTACTATAGCCATTGTGGTGGCGGTGGTTGCGCCACTAATAACGGGAACTAAAAACAGGACCATGGTGGCCGAGGCACGGGTGGGATTGAGCACAATCCGCAGGGCGATGGAGGCGTACCAAGCAGAAAATGGGCACTATCCAACAGGAGATTCCGGGAAAAACTTAACGGAAATCACAGATCTGTGCGTTACAAACAGGGATTTTGATGGCAAATTCTTCAAGACTGATGGCTATACCCTAACCGCTGTGACATCGAGCAACTACCTGCTGACGACGGTCGGTTATACCAACGGGGCGGAGACCCTGAACATCACACTCAACGACCAAGGCAACTGGGGCAGGCAAAGCAGGAAGAATAGTGAGACCAGCGCGATGATTCCGTAGCGAGATAACGGCCGGTTATTTAAAACACGGGTTAACATACGGTGTTCACTTTCGATAGAGTAAGCCATAGCCACGGCCGGCCTCGGTGACGCGATCACTCGAGACCACCACAAGCCATGCCTCGTTGGATTTAGCCTCCTTCGGCAAGGGCAGGAGGACGGCGTTGCCTTTATCCAACTCGCCCCTCAGTTGATTCTGTCCGATGGGGCGCGTGCAGCGCAGGGTGGTCAACAGGGACTGGTTCAAGTCTGAAACCGGCCTTGCCCCTTTGATGTCAACCCCGGTTTTGTGTGCAAAGTCGGTGACCTGATGGCACAAGTCATGCCGGGCAAGTTCCTTGTTCTTTTCCTGATTCCGGGTGTCCAGATGCCAATACGCGGTATAGCCGCCCCATTCCCGGCTCACGTGCCAGGCCGCCCGCCCCAGGATAAACAGCATTCCGATATAGGCGAGGAGGGACGGGGCCCGCCAGGCGCCTTCCCACCAGCCGCCCATCACGGGATAGAGGGCGGCTGAAGCCCAGCCTGCCAGCGGAGGCTTGGTGGCCGGTCGGCCGGTCGGGAGATGCTGGTGCCACCAGTGCCCATCCTAGACCATTTCCAGTGAGACGTACGCCTGTTTGGCCTGGTCATATCCGGTGAGACAATCCCAGGGCTGATTGCGGAGGAGAATCAGAGCCAGCAATCCCACGCAGAGCAGCCCCCACTTCATTTCTTTCCCTGCTTCTTCACGCAGACGGCGAGTTTGAGGGCGCCAATGCGTTTGGCCGCATCCATGACGGTGATCACGAACTGGAAGGGAACGTCCTTGTCGGCCTCGACCACAACGGGCTGATTCGGATCTTTCAAAAGCTGGCGCAGACGGCTCTCAAGCAGGTCGGGTGCCACCGGCATGCCGGAAAGATAGGCCGTACCGGTCCGGTCGACCTGAACCTGAATGGTTTCCTTGCGGGTAATGTCCTGCTGGGAGTCCTTGGTGCTTGGCAGGTTGATCTTCAGCTGGGAACGCACCATCAGCGGGGTCATGATCATGAAGATCAGCAGCAATACCAGCGATACATCAATGAACGGGATCATATTGATGTCCGCCATGATGCGGTGCTTGCCGGACGCCCGGGAGGGGGCCTTCACGCGGGCTTGCCTTCCGGACAGAGCGTCTCGATCAGGTCAAACGCCAGGAGTTCCGCATCGGTCATCAGGACTTCGGTCATGTGGATGCAGTAGTTGTAGCCGATCAGGGCGGGAATCGCGACCACCAGACCACAGGCGGTGGTGATCAGGGCCTCGGCGATACCGGCCGAGACCACTTCCGGGCCGCCGCCGCTATTGGCGGCAATACTGGCAAAGGCCTTGATGATCCCGATGACGGTACCGAACAGACCCACAAAGGGGGCCGTGCCTGCGACGGTGCCGAGTACCGGAACCATGGCACCCAGTTTTCGCTCCTGCGCCTGAATGCCATGTTGCATCGCCCGCTCCTTGGCTTCGCGTCCACCGGGCTGGGACAGGATTTCAGCGGACACCGCGGCAATCGGGAAGTCGTATTTGCGGCAGAACTCCAACGCTGCGGCGTGCCCTTGTTCGGCAAGAATACGGAGCAGGCGCGCCATGAAGGAGCGCTCATTGACTTTGAAACGGCGGATGAGGCGCACCCGGTCCACGATAATGGTCACGGAAAAAATGGACATCACCAGCAGAATGGCCAGAACCGGCCACCCACGGATCATCATATCGATAATACTTACGTCATTCATCAGTTACTCCTGCTATAAATAGGGTGATATTGATTACGCCTTAGCTCGATAAAGTCAAGTGATTCACGCTGGCGCCGACAGAGCGGCGCCCTCCATTGTTCTTATATCCAGTTATGGTCCCGATACCAGCGGGCGGTTTCGCGCAGGCCCTGCTCGGTGGTCCGGCTGTAGTGAAAGTCCAGGAGCGTTCGCAGCTTCGTGGTGTCAAATGAACGGTCCTTCGTGAAAAAAGCGACCCGGCGCCTATAGATCGGCGGGGCAATTCCGAAGGGCCGGCATACGGTTTCGCACAGGGCGGCCAGCCAGAAGAAGGGCCAGGCAGGGATGCGCAGCATCCGGGCCTGGCGGCCATATTCGGTGCTGATGATACTGACGATGTCCGCCAGGGCCAGGGCGCGGGGATCGCCGCCGATAAACACTTCCCCCTGCGCCTTGGGATGCAGGGCCGCCTGAATGAAAATTCCCGCCAGATCCTCGACGTGGATAAGGTGGTACAACTGACCGCGGGAACGGCCGAGAACCGGGAAAACCGGCCAGGTCGCCATCTTGAAAATCTTCAGCAGACGCCGGTCACCGGGGCCATAGATGGCCGCCGGCCGGATGACCGTGAAGGGCAGTCCGTTTTTTGGCGCGAAATCCCGGAGCCATAATTCCGCTTCCGCCTTGGTTTGCTGATAGATATCGCCCGGACTGAAGGGATACAACTCATTGGCGGGAGGGGTCTCGATATGCCCATGCACGCCGACCGTGGACACATGCACAAACCGCTTGAAGCCGGGGTTGTTGAGCGCGGCACGAGCCAGTAACTGGGTGCTGTCCACATGAACTTTACGGTAAGTCTCATCGGCAATGCCGGCTTCCCGGTAGGCCGCAGCCACATGAAAAATGAAATCCACGCCCGCGACGGCCCGTGTGACGGTGTCGGGATCGTAGACATTGCCTTCGATCCATTCAATCGGAAGCGCCTGCAAGGCCTCCCGGTTGGAGGAGGCGCGGGCGATGGCGCTGACGCGGATCCCGCACTCACAAAGTTTTTTTATGAGTACGGCCCCGGTAAAGCCCGTGGCACCGGTAACCAGTGCCACGGAGTTGGGCGGGAATGTGAGACGGTCGCCCATCAATACCGGTAATGCGCGGGCTTGAAGGGACCATTTTCAGGGATTCCGAGATATTTGGACTGTTTCTTGGTAAGCTTCTCGAGTTTGACACCGAGCTTGCCAAGGTGCAGGGCCGCGACCTTCTCGTCCAGCCGCTTGGGCAGCACGTACACGCCCACGGGATACTTGGCCGTGTCCGTGTAGAGCTCGATCTGGGCCATCACCTGATTGGTGAAGCTGGCCGACATCACAAAGCTGGGGTGACCCGTGGCGCAACCCAGATTCACGAGCCGTCCCTCGGCCAGCATGATGATGCTGCGCTTGCTGGGGAACGTGATTTTGTGGACCTGCGGCTTGATTTCCAGCCACTTATACTTCTTAACCGCCTCGACCTGGATTTCGCTGTCGAAGTGGCCGATGTTACAGACGATGGCCATGTCCTTCATCTGGCGCATGTGCTTCTCGGTGATCACATCACTGCAGCCGGTGGCGGTGACAAAGACGTCGGCGATCGGGCAGGCCTCATCCATCGTCATGAGCTGATACCCTTCCATCGCGGCCTGCAAGGCGCAGATCGGATCGATTTCCGTCACGATCACGCGGGCGCCCTGGCCACGCAGGGACTGGCAACAGCCCTTGCCGACGTCGCCGTAGCCGGCCACGACACAGATTTTGCCGGCCAGCATCACATCGGTGGCGCGCATGATCCCGTCCGTCAGGGAGTGGCGGCAGCCGTAGAGGTTGTCGAACTTCGACTTGGTGACCGAGTCATTGACGTTGAAGGCCGGCATCATCAGTTCGCCCCGGGCGTGCATCTGCTCCAGGCGGTGAACCCCGGTGGTGGTCTCTTCGCTGACGCCGCGAATCTCCTTGATAATCCGGTGGAAGCGCTTGGGGTCCTTCTTGAGGGACTTCTTGAGCTGGGCCAGCAGGATGGCTTCCTCATGGCTCTCCGGTTTGCGGTTGAGGATGGAGGGATCTTCCTCGGCCCGGAAGCCCAGATGCACAAACAGGGTCGCATCGCCGCCGTCATCGAGAATCATATTCGGACCCTGTCCGTTACCCCAGTCCAGAATCCGGTCGGTGTAATCCCAGTAGTCTTCCAGGGACTCGCCCTTGACGGCGAAGACCGGGGTACCCGTGGCGGCGATGCCGGCGGCGGCATGATCCTGGGTGGAGAAGATATTGCAGCTGGCCCAGCGGACCTTGGCGCCCAGATCCTGGAGCGTTTCGATCAGGACGGCGGTCTGAATCGTCATATGGAGCGAGCCGGTGATACGGGCGCCCTTGAGGGGTTTCTTCTTGCCGAATTCCGCGCGCATGGCCATCAGGCCGGGCATTTCCTTCTCGGCCAGTTCGATTTCCTTGCGGCCGAAAGCGGCCAGCGACATGTCTTTAACGATAAAATCATTCTTCTTTTTCATGGGTTTCTCCTAAATATTCGGTCAATCATACCACGCCTGATTTTGGAGTCCAGCGCACAATGTTGACGCTTCCAGCAGCGTCTGATATAAGAAGCGCTGTCTTACCACACAAAGCGGGTGTAACTCAGTTGGTAGAGTCTCTGCCTTCCAAGCAGATGGTCGCCGGTTCGAACCCGGTCGCCCGCTCCATCCTTCGCTCGGCGCCGTTCGGCTTGAGCTACGGATGGTCTACGACCAAGCCATAGGCGCCGAGCGAAGGATGCCCTGCGAAGCACAAGGCGAAGCCGCAGGGCGTAGGAGGGCACGATCACAGGATGTACTTTGTCTATTTGATTCGAAGCATCTCTCGGCCCAATAAAACGTATGTGGGAATGACTTCGGATGTTGAATCTCGACTGATTACCCACAATGCCGGGGAATGCCCCTATACTTCAAGGTTTTGCCCGTGGGAAATCGTTACGTACGTGGCAGTACGTACTGAAGATCAGGCCCGGCGGCTTGAGCAATATTTCAAGACCGGATCTGGACATGCCTTCGCGCACAAGCACCTTTGGTAGCCTTCGCTCGGCGCCGTTCGGCTTGAGCTACGGCCTGCCCTGCGTAGCTTTAGCGAAGCAGGGATGGTCTACGACCAAATAAAAGCGAGGGTCATCACAATTCACCGTAACATGTCACAAATGGGAGTCTTGTGTGCCCTGAAGAGACGTGGAAGAATAAGCGGCATGTTAACCCTTCCTGAAAAAGCAAAAGAGGCCATTATCACAGCACTCATGGCGGCATGTGTGCTCGTCCATCCTTGCTTCAGTTCGGAAAACAAGTACGAGTGGGTGCCTGAAGAAGCCCGAAACGGCAAAATGGACGGGGCCTATCATGGGAACTTGAAAGCGACGCCGGTCGCGATTACTAAAACCCCGAAAGCGACGGCGGACGACTCGAAGCATACCCGGGAATACCGCATTGACCTCGATAAATTTCACATCAGCTGCAATGCCACAAATCCTGTTGAAACCTCGCAAGGAATCAACCTGGCCCTTCGGGAGGCTCAGGCGGCAGGAGCCAATCGGATTGTATTTCCGCCCGGGACCTACCTGATTGGCGAGTCAAACCCGGTGGTGATCATCAACAAGGATATGATCATTGACCTGAATGGGGCAACGTTCAGGATCAATCCAAACGGGCTCCCGAAATATGCCATCTTCAGGTTTGAGCACGGGGCTGAAAATGTCAGACTTACTAACGGCCGACTGTGCGGGGACAAGGAGTCACATGACTACAAGACCGTGCCGGGGACGCACGAGTGGGGGTGCGGTCTGGTCTTCGATGGAGGCGTCAATTTGGAGGTCGATCATGTCACCGTCACCAATTGTACCGGCGATGGCATCCGTTCCAATGCCGGTCTTCCGTTCAAGGACGCCAAGCGCTGTCTGAAGGTGATGGCGAAAAACCTTGAACAGGGTGCCCTTTCAAACGCCGGCGTACCGGAGCCGGATGCACTGAAGACGCGGACGATAAAACCCTATGAACTGCCGGGTGAGGAATTCAATGGGGAACTCGAGTTCGGGTTCATGTTCGGGTATATGAGTTATCCGGCGGTGATGGATCGGTATTATCAGGCATGCTTCTATGACAAGGATATGAAGTTCCTTCAGAAGAAATCCTGTATTCAGTTTAAGAAAACAGCGATACCGGAAGGCGGGAAATTCGTTCGTTTGGAATTTAATCAGCCTGAGGCCAAAGGCCCTGAAGCTCCTTCACTCTACGGGGCCGTTCTCAGTTCCCGCCCCCCGATGGACGTGCATTTTCATCATAACATTCTCGCGGGCAACAGGCGGTTGGGCTTCGCGTTTTGCGGGGGGCAGCGATGGCTCATCGAGGAAAACCGATTTGAAGGAAACGGGGGTACCGCACCGGGGTGTGGTATCGATTTTGAAGATGGGTGGGACTTTATGCAGGATGTCGTGTTCAGGAACAACACCTTCAAGGACAACCGCAAGGGCGACCTCGTGGTTTGCGCCGGGAGTGAGATGATATTTGAAGGGAATCAATTCGAGAAGAATGTGTACGTGTGGGGCCGTACGCACAACTATACCTTCCGTAAGAACCATTTCATGGGCGACACCGGCTTCAAGACACGGACGGGCGTTGCCAGTATGCAGGGAAATCTTTACGAAAAATTCCAGACCCTCTCTATCATATTTGATCCCAAGGGATTTAATGACGGCTTCGTCCACACGCCGGCGAAGTCCGTTGAAACGCGTCCTCTCAGGTTCGAACACGAAACCCTTAACGACGTCAAGCGGATCAAGGGAACCTATTTCAGTTTCGTGGACTGCAATCTCACAAATGTGCACTTCATTGCCGACAGCGACACCCGTCTGGTTCACTTCAAAAACTGTGAGTTCAGCGATTGTTCCATCGTATACGAGGCAAAAGGTCCGGATATCGATGTGATGGTTGATAACTGCAAAGGCGAGATCGCGGAATCAGGGTTGGGTATAAAGCGCAAGAAAAGCAGGGCCCCGGTCGCTGAATAGTCCTGATTATGAATAGCCCGCTGACACCCGAGGGTCCTTCGGCATCCGCTGACGGGGTACCTTGTAAAACGTACCAGGCCGGCACGCTGACCTATACGGCCGCCGGGCTGGTCACGCTGTTCTTCTGGCTGCTATGGGGCGACTTCTGTTTCGTCATCATGGAGAAGGTGTGGGCCAGCATTATCCCCCTGAAGATCAAGGAACTTCAGGCGCCAAACTGGGTGATCGGCGCCGTCATGGTGAGTCTACCCCAGATTCTCAACTTGCTCCTCAATCCGTTGATCAGTACCGCCAGTGACCGTTATCGCAGTTCGTGGGGCAGGCGCCGTCCTTTTATGCTGATCGCCTCGCCATTTATCGGGATCCTCCTGTGTGTAATGGGGTTTTTCCCAGAAATTGGACGGGGTTTGTACGATCTCGGGCTTGGGCGGGCAACCGGGTTAAGCTTGAGTGCCATTACCATCGGGGTGATTGGTGCCGTTATTGCTCTATTCCGGATTGCTGAATTATTCATCAGTACGCTGTTCTACTATTTTTTCAACGATGTGGTTCCGCGGGAGGTGATTGCCCGTTTCCTTGCCTTGGCCCGTGTGGTAGGCCTGGCTGGGGGCGCGCTCTATGAATTTTTCGTTTTCCAGCACGCGCTGACCCACATGAGGGTTATTTTTGTAGTGGCCGGCTTACTGTATTGCGTCGGATTTGTGATGATGTGTTTCCGCGTGAAAGAAGGGGAGTATCCCCCTCCTTCCTCGCGCCCGGTGGGTGATGGCTCCCTGGCCAGGATACGCGTCTATGTGAAGGAGTGTCTCCATCAGAAGTTATTCGTGCTCCTTTACCTGCATACCATGGTGTGGACCCTGGCCTCGGCTTGTGCCGCATTCCTTGTGTTCATGTATTTGTCATTGGGCCTCACGCTGGCACAAATCGGGATCCTTGCCGGTATTACGAGTGTGGCGACAGGGTTGCTGGCCTATCCGGCGGGAATGCTGGCGGACCGGTTCCATCCCATGCGGGTGATGGTGTGGCTGAAGCTGGGGATGGTCATCTGGATGCCGCTCAACTTCGTGTGGCTGTTCACCCATTTCGAGCCATCCGTTAATTTCAAGATCCTTTTGAGTTTGAACGTCATTAGTGTGATCTTCTGGCAAATCTATGCCGCAACGCTCATGCCGCTTTACATGCGCCTCTTCCCCCGTGAGCAATTTGGCCAGTTCTGTTCGTTTCTGGCAATTTGTACCGCGCTGGTCGGTGTGGCCTCAGGTATCATCGGGGGCCTGTACATCGATCGGATGCGGCGGATTTACCCGGATATGATCTACGGGCAAGACTTCTGTTACCGGTTAATTCCGGGCTGGCAACTTTTTTTCGCTAGCTTGGGTTTGATATTGCTCGCCATGGTATACAAGGAATGGAAGAAACGCGGTGGAGAGGCGTGCGTGTTCCATGGGGAAAGTAGGCCCCTTTCTGAGGATTCAAAAAATGATCACTGATGAACCAGTAATCATGCGCGATGGCGTGAAGTTGACGTGCAATGTGTATCTGCCTCCCGATGACGCCAGGGCGTACCCTGTCGTCCTGCTCCTGTCCCCCTATGATGTCACCAGTGGTCATCTTCCAGCTGCGATGAAGTGGGCCGGGCACGGGTTTGCCTTTGTATGTGCGGATTGTCGAGGCCGGTTTAAGTCTGGTGGTAATTTCACGCCATGGGTGAATGAGCAGGATGATGCCTATGCGCTGCTTGAGTGGATACAGGGACAGTCGTGGTGTGACGGCAATATCGGCATGGTGGGAGGCTCCTACGCCGGCTTTACCCAGTTGGCGGCGGCGGCCAGCCGGCATCCCGCACTCAAAGCGATCGCGCCGTCCGCCATTCAGAACGATCTTTACTCGGTGTATTACACCCATGGAGTATTGACGTTGGCTTTCATGCTCGCCTGGCATGTGGGGATGACACAACGCAAAAGCGAAGGGACTCTTTTGCCAGACTGGCCGGAACTATTGAAGAAAACACCGCTTTCCTCGTTAGACGACGAGGCCGGCATTCCTTGTCCCTCATGGAAAGAGATTGTGGCTCACGATGGCAGGGACAACTATTGGAAAGAAAAAACCAGTAAAATCCGCTTCCGGGATACCGAGGTAGGCGTATTTCTTCAGAATAGCTGGTTCGACCATATCGGCTCAAAAGTGTTTACCTTTTTCAGTGAAATCATCAACAGCCCGGGCATTGCTTCAACCCCGCGTCAAAAGTATTCTTGCTTGAGAATCGGCCCTTGGGGGCATGGGGTTAATGTCAAGGAGGGTGAATTGGATTATGGCCCGGCTGCCCTCGTTACTGAAGACCATGAAATCGACTTCCTGACATGCTTATTGAAAGGCCAGGTCCCGGAATCAGCTGGGAATCCGTCGCCTCTCCAGATTTTCGTCATGGGCGAAAACAAATGGCGGTTTGAGAATGAATGGCCGCTTAAGCGGACGAACTGGACTCCTTTTTATCTCGGGGGCAATGGGCATGCCAATACAGCGAGCGGGGATGGGCGTCTGAGCCGGTTCAAGCTTGACGGGAATGAGTGTCCGCCGGATATCTTTATCAGTGACCCTCAAAACCCGGTCCCTACCTGTGGCGGTCGCGGGGTGGGAAATGCGGGGCAACGCGACCAGTCTGATATCGAAAATAGACAGGATGTGCTGGTTTACACCTTGCCGCCATTGGAACAACCGATGGAGGTAACCGGTCCTGTGTCCGTTACGCTTTTCGCCGCCGCCTCAACGCCTGATGCTGATTTTGCCGTCAAGCTGGTGGATGTGTATCCTGACGGAAGGCCGTATAATGTCTGTGACGGGATCATGCGGGCACGTTTCCGCGGCGGAATCGAAAAGGAGCCGCAACTGATGAACCCCGGTACCGTATATGAATTCAGTTTTGAAGTGGATGTAACCGCCTATGTCTTCATGCAGGGGCATGGCGTCCGGCTGGAAATTGCCGGAAGCAATTTTCCTCATTATTCCCGTAACCCGAATACCGGCAGGACGGCGGGCGATGAAGCTGAACTACAGGAATCGGTCCAGATGGTTTACCATTCGCGGGAATACCCATCGCGACTGATTCTACCTGTCATACCGCAAGATGCCGATCGGGACAGAAGTACCTCTTCGTCTGCAGGGTGAGGTGCTGATCTCTTGTCCCGTTCTATGTCACAATACAGCGCAACATGTCACAAATGGCGACTTGTTCGCCCGGTTATGGCGTGTGACGATCAAGGGAGTCAGAATAACTGACAGGGAGAGAGTGTCGCTATGTCGGACAGAATATTACGGTTGCCTCCGTGCGGAATATTCATTGGCTCAGCCATCTATGTGTCTTTTGCCGATTACACCATCGGACTTGGACGCCTGTTCACCTGTTGGAACCCTGAGGATCATGCGCCGGAATGGTATTTGGACAAGACGATCGAAGAGAACCAGGGGAACATTGTCCAGCTTTGGCCAAACTGTCTTGGCAGCCAATTGAAGGCGGCGGCCTGGTGGCGAGGGATGTTTAAGGACGGCGTCGACATTCCGCAGCCAGACTGGAAAAACCGGAAGATGCTCTCCCCGGGGGATTGGCCTGAAATTGCGAAGAGTGATGCGCGTTTCGGCGAAGGGATGATTGATTTCATTGAAAAGGCGGCAGAAAAGAACTTGTATTCCATGGTCATCTATTCCCACGCAGAAAAGAAATATTCTGAAATGCTTTCGCGCTTTGGCGACAGGTATCTTGGCTCCGATTTCGGGGAGATATTTACATTCCGGTTTGACGAGTCCCTGACATCGATCAGCGCCGCCGAAGGGGTGAAGCTCAGTCAGCTTGCTGACGGTTTCCGGGCCACCGTCAAGGCGAAGTGCGATGAATATCATCAGGCGGGGTGGGGGATGCTGATGTCGACCGGCGGCTCATTTGCCGTGGATTACGAGATTCAGGCCGGCATAGAATTTCCGCTGTTTGAAGATTATGCCGACAATATGGCCTCGGCGCTGTGTCGGGGCCTTGCCCGGCAATATGGCCTGGCGGGGTGGGGCACCCATATGAATCACGAGTGGTATGCGTGGTTGCCCTATAGCTGTAAATACCGGTTTGAATCGTTCCGGAACGGCATGTATATCAAGTACATGTCAGGCTCGAAAATGTTGATCAATGAATGCGGGAACTGGTACTTGCAGTCAAATCTCTGTGAGGATTCCCCGATGGTGACTGAAATGCCAAAGTTGCATCAACCCGGGCGGAAAAATGATTACAATCGTTCGGCTGATTACGTGGACGAGGCCCGTCGTCACTATCACACCATTAACTACGACTCGCCGCACGCCCGGCGGTACCGGCAGGAAATCTCCGACTTCTATGATTATGTAAAGGAGAACGGGACCCCAGCGGGACAGCCGGAGACGAGGATCGCATTAGCTAAAGGGAACCTTGACCTGTTGACGTGTTGTGACGAATTCAATCCCAACCGGGCTATTGCCGGGGCCTACAACCTCGCGGACCAAAACCCGCTCTGGTTTGAAGGGGCGCCGGAACGGGGTTGGGATCTCGCCAAGAAAGTCTTTTTCCCAAGGCGGAATATTACCGGGAAATACTATAACCGCTATATTTCAGGGACCCCTTACGGACCCGTGGATATCGTGAGTTTATCCGGGAAAATAGATGTCGATTTCCTGGTGGAGAATTATCAAACCTTGATTTTTACCGGCTGGAATACCTGTTCGGAAGAACAATATGCTTTGATCTCGCAGTATGTTAGGCGGGGAGGGCGTATTTTCATCTCGATCCCTCATCTTTCAACCAATGAAACCCGCAATTATGGGAATTATGCCGTTACAGAACTGGTGCGGGGCGGTGATTTCTCTGAATTGTGCGGGGTTAAGGTCAAGGGGCGGGGCAAGCGTTTCTATTGGGCGACCTCCGAGTCTTCCCGGATGAACAGCCAGTTCGAGTTTGCCTATCCCCGTCGTTTCGGCACCATGCACACGTGCATGGGGGAGATGGAGATAACCGGCGACGTGGAGGTGATGCTTTGCGATGATGAGGATTTTTCTCCGCTCATGGTCCGTCATCAATTCGGAAAGGGCGAGGTCTATTTCCTGAATTCGTGGAGTTATCCCGGGGCCCTTTACCGGGATGAGGGTCCGAGTGCGGTGCTGGACTCCGTGGGCCTGCCTGGCTATATTTTCAAGCATCTCGCCAATAAGTCGCGCGGGACGGTTTACATTACGGATGACGGGCTATTGCCTCGCACCGAGTGTGACTATATCATGTTCAGTTATTTTCCCGAGGATCGCTCGGTCTGTTTGATGAATATCGATTTTGACCGCTCTCATGACTTTAAGCTTCATTTGCCGACGGGCGTGATGGATGTGAGCCTTAAACCTTCGGAATTTCAGCGGCGACATATCTAAAATACCGGGACCCCTACTATGAAAAAATGGATGATGATATTGGTTCTTGCGGGAATGGCCGGCGTGGCTGTCGCGGAGGGCGTTGTTTTTAAGGATGATTTCAATGGCTATAACGACATTCCTCCGCAGTCCATCTTTACCGATGCCTGCACACTGGGCGAAATTCCCCCGGCCCTGCGATATTTGAAGTTCAGGCCGAAAGAAGACAAGCCCGCTTCCGTTTACGCCGGGGGGATGAATCAATTGATCCCGGCGGCTCAAGTCCCCGATTATGAATTTCGCTTTAAGTTTCAGTTTCCGCGCGACAGCAAGAGGGCCTTTGACCTGGAACTCGTGGCGAAAGGCGACGGGAACAAGCTGAAGCTGCAGAAATATACGTTTGCCATTAGCGATGAAGGGATGGCGTTCAAAAATGGGGCCGCCACATCCAGGATGGCCATGCCGATGGCGTCGTTCAAGGATCTTCAACTGGCGGGGTTTCCCGCATCGGGTTGGTCGGAAATCAAGATGGTTTCCTGCGGACGTACTCTGGAAGCGTTTGCGGCCATCGACGGACGATGGGTTAAATTCGGGGTCGTCGAGACACTGGGGACCCCATTGATGGGGTTCAATTTCAAAACCAGTACTCCCATTGATTTTGATGAAATTCAATTGGTGGCCTTGCCTGTTCGCGGGAAAGAGGCCTTTGTTGCCGAGGGCAGCATCTCCACGGCCAATGGGTTTTCCGTGTGGGATATTCCCGTTCCGGCGGATGCCGGAACCGTCAGCGCCAGCGTCAGGATTGGATGGTTGAAAGGCGGAGTGGCTATAAGGCTGGTCGATCAGGCCGGGGTCGAGAAGGTGATTACCGGGAAAGTCATGCCGCTTCGTTTCACCCGGATGGTGGCGCAAAGTATTTATGAGCAGGACGACAAAACGGGGCAATTTGCAGACAAACCGGTATCGAAGCAGGTGCCCGGGAGTGTTTTGTTGCCTGATGCCTCAATCAAGTTTTCAGGGCTCGATGCGGGACTCCGTGATGAAATCGACTACTTTGTGAGGCCACAGATTTCGCAAATGGATCCGGATGCGCAACCCGCTTATATGCGGGATTGGGCGCAGATTCCCGGGGCATCCGAACGATTTGTTAAATATGAGTTTCGCTTGACTGATCCCGCGAACGTGGAGGTTTGGATCGGCGGGCGGTACTGTGGCCGGATCGGGTTGGCGAACCCGCTTAATAAGATATCCTTTGAAATGCCGCCAAATACGGCAATACGGGACATTGCTGTCGCGGTACGAAAGGAGCCTTCCCGGTTTCTGCTGCTTGACCTGAAGAGTGGTGGAGGCTTAAGTCAAGTGGCGGGTATCCCTTTCAATGTGCTCAGTGGCGGGGACAATGTAGATCTTTCAAGCATCAGGAACGTGTGGGGGGATGATCTGGGCGGGGAACGTTACTGGACGCGCAACCCCTACAATGCCGCTAGGGAGAATTGCGTGGTACCGGTGCCCAATAAGCCATATTACCGGGCCTGGGTCCTTTGTGCTGTCGAAGAATCGCCGGCCAAACAGCCCGTTCTTACGGCGCGGCTCACCCGGTATGGCGGTCTGGTGGGGCCTCAGATTGCCGATACCACGGTTCGCCTTCCCCTGGCTGGAGAGCCGCTGCCGGAGGGAGTGGCCAATGCCGGTTCCATCACGATCCATGACAAATCCGTTCCCCTCTATCTGGTCGAGATCAAGCTTGAGGCCGGTAAAATCCAGGACCTGATATTCCAGTCCGTGCAGCCGGGCGTGCTGAAGGATAGCAACCGAAGCAGGGTGCCCCGTCTTGACTTTGAGCTGTTGGGGGAAAAGGAACAGGGGAATCATTTCTACGTCAGTCGCGAAGCGCTTCCGTCGTATACGGTTGCCAGTTCAGTCCATGTTTTTGGAGCGACCTTGGAGCAAAGTCCGGTTGAGTTCTGCGTTTTCCCCGCAGTATTGGGGAATAGTTACCTGCCCGGGGAACGCGCTGAGATGGATGCCTCGTTGAGAGCTGTGGAAAAAGGGGACTATAAATTGGAATGGACGATTCGGGACATTGATGGCAAGGCGTCAGGAGGAGGGCAACGGGATATCCGGCTTGCTAAGGCCGGGGATGAATCCAGGTTTCCCGTAGCGTTGCACCAAGCGGAGCACGGCTGGTACAGCATTGATTTCAGTCTCTCTGGAGCGACAGGACGGAAGCTCCTGAATCACACGGCATTCTTTTGCCTGTTCCCCGAAGACACCCGGAAGGCGGGCTATGATTCCCGCTATTTTGCCTGGAGTCATGGGGGCGTTCATGGCGACATTCCCCGGCCTGAACTCCTTAAGGATATTTATGGACGGGCGGGGATTGGTACCATCACGCCGGTCTTTTCAGAAAAAGACTATGAACCCCGGCAGATTACAAGTGCCGATGTTCCCTGGGTAAATCGTCGTATTATAAACAAGTTCAAGCAAGCGGCCGGAAACAAGGCGGATTGGAAATTTCCCGGGTTTGAGTCTCTGGAGTATGTCAATGCCTTCAGGGCGATGGTGGATGGGTATCTCACCAATTTCCCCCATGTGAAATCCGCAACCCTTTTCCATGAAGGGAAGGGGGGGCGATATCCGGTTGAGCTTATGGGGGAGAGCCTTCCTCCCGATGCGGTGGCTGATGCGGCAGAGAAGAAAAACTATGATGAGGCACTGGCTACGGCCAAGCTCTATCGGAAATATTATCCCCAACTTAAACTTGAGGTCGGAAACTGTGGCGATTCAGTCGGGGTGATGGCGTCTCTGTATCGTAATAAATTCCCTTCCGAGTATATCGATTATATCGGGGAGGAGTTGGGGGGCGGGCTGTATAAGCTTCCTGAAGACGGGTTGAGTCGTCACTTCTGGATCCTCAGGGAACTCTCCCGTAAGTTCGGGGCCGAAAAGCCAGTCATTGCCTGTTATGAGTGGAAATACCGCAAGGTGCAGCATGAGGGGCTGCGTCAGAATGCGGTCTGGTCGGCCCGTGATTGGCTGGTAGCCCATGCGTGGCGGAGTCCGCGGATCCCGTTCACCAGTATTACGGATGCGGGCAACTACTACTATTACTCGTGTTGGGGCGATGGGCTCTTGTCCCGCTATCCCGAGGTTTATCCCTATCCGGCCTATGCGGCAGCGGCCACCATGACGGCAATACTCGATGGCGCCAAGCTGGAACAGCAGCTTGATACCGGATCTGCCACGGTGTATGGCCTTGAGTTTAACAAGAGAGGGGGTGGCTACGTCTATGCTTTCTGGACGGCCCGTGGGCAGCTTGAGGCCACGCTTTTACTGGATCAGGATGCGGAAGTCATTCAAACCGGTCTATTCGGCTCGGAGGTGAAAATCACCAGCCGGGAGAAGAAAATTGAGGCGCGAATATCGGAGGAGCCATTCTATATCACAAGCTCCCGGCCATTGAATGTGGGTGGTCTTGGCAAACGCAGCTTCCCGCGGGAAGCCGTCCCTGCTGGAAAATCCCCATTCATTGGTGATGCCATGAATGGCACAAATGGCTGGCAATTGGTTATGGGCAGAGACGACCTGCTTGATGTTCCCGTCTTGGCGGCTCCCAAAAACACGCGTTTTCGCAAGCCGGGCAACTTTGAATTACGTCAAGGGAATGACGACGAGAAAGGCGCATGCCTGGAACTGGAGTTACGCAAGAGTGACAAGCCCCACCTCCTCGTTCAGGAGTATGGCTCACTCAAGTTGAAACGACCTGTGCCCGTTCCCGGTGAGCCGGACACCATCGGGGTGTGGGTTAAGGGTAACTCGGGATGGGGTAAATTGTTTTTTGAGTTTGTGGATGCTGAAGGTGAACAATGGACCTCCGGGCCCACCGGGGGATTTGGGTGCGATGTTTATGACCTGGCAGATCTGGCCTCCATCAATTTTGATGGGTGGCATTTTGTGAGGTTTCCAATAAATTCAAAATCCCACCTGAAGCCGCCGAGTATTATGCCTGAGACCTTGGATTGGCGACATGACGGGACGGGAAATCACAAGGTTGACTATCCGATAAAACTTACGGGGATTGGCGTGGCGATGGGTAGCCAGGTGATCAACCTAGTCAACGAGGTTGAGGTCACTCCCGTCCTGCGATTCCGTGATTTCGGCACTTATTGAAGGTGATATACCAAGTCACAATTTGGCGTAGCATGTCACAAAATGACTCTATGTGATGAATTGCAGAAGTGCTAAAATTTAACCGTAAAAAGGGGGCAACAATGAGGAATTCAACTATTGTTCGAGGTGGCGTGTTGGGGTTAACGTTGATGTTGATCTTGACGCCGGGGATGTGTCAATCGGCGATCACTACATGGACGAACGCCAGTAGTAGTGGTGGTGCATGGAGCTTTGGTGCCGAAACGAATTGGTCAACGGGACTCGCGCCGTCTAATAACTTTGTCTACATCACAAACGCCGTGAGCAAGACGGTTACGGTTGACAATAATACGCCCACAGACTTCCTTGTGAATTCCAACCTATATATCGGTGCGCCGGGTGGGGCTACCAACACGATAGTGATTTCTGGAAATACCAGTCCATTCGTTTTGAGCGCAGGAAGTGTCTCCCCTCTGCAGGTCGGGACTGCCGTCGGTCGATGTGGATCGCTCCTGCTGTCTAATAATGGTTTGCTCGTAACGTCCAATAGTACCACATATTCCGCTGTCGGGTTTTCTGGAACCGGAGTGATGACCGTGGCGAGTGGGCGTTGGGTAGGTTACTCGGCGACTATTGGGTATAGTTCCGGATCATGTGGGCTACTAAATCTGAACGGGGGAACCAATGAATTATTCGGCGGTGTGGGTGTATTAACTGTCGGCCAACTTGCCGGGAGCGTCGGAATGGTTAATTTGACAGGCGGGGTATTGGTGACGACAAACGGATCCTGCACTTCGTATGTCGGCAGAGATGCGAATGATGCCACGATGAACGTTTCGGGCGGGACGTGGTTAATGAAAGGTTTGATCGTTGGTAATGCTTCAGGTTCATCTGGTAGATTGAATATCTCAGGGAGCGGAACGGTCGTCGTTTTAGCGTCTTCTTCTTTAGGCAGTAGTTCGGGTAGCACGGGTACTGTGGTGATCACAGGCGGGGTTCTTGATAGCTCCGCTGCCACCGGTGTTTATATTGGAAGCAGTGGCGTCGGAGCGCTGACCCTGTCTGGCGGGTCTTGGCTTGCCAATAGTGTCAGGTTGGGGGACAACTCCCCCACCAATGGTGTGACATCGAAAGGCACACTGACGATTTCAGGGGGGGAAGTCAGGACGGTAGGTAGCACGTTGGTGACCGCAGGTTATGTGGCCGGCGCTAGCAATAATACCATTCTGGTCACGGGCGGTCTCCTGGATGCCAATTCCCTGCTTTGTCCAAATGGAGGAGGAAACATCATTAGCAATGCCGGTGGGGTTTACCAGTTTAGTGTATACAGTTCGACTACTCCTGCGATCAACACGAACGGCGGGCCAGTTGTTATCAATGGGGGAACAATTGCCTTTCGAGATGTGGCAGCAGTGGATGTGAATGGAAACCAAGCCGGTTCTCCTCTGACGAATATGTCTTTTACCGCAGGTGGCAAGAACGCCTTCCGCCTGAACAACGCGACCAATGCAACGTCTGGCCAGACCTACACCTTCGCCTCAAATCCGGGTGCCGCTAACTACACAAGGCTGGAATTGGTGAACGCCACAAACTGCTATCGGGGTGGTAACGTGACGATCGGGACGGGCGGCTCAATCCTGTTCTCGAATACTATTGCCCGCTTGGAGGGCTCGCTGACAAACAGCTTCGGCACCATGGAGGTGGTAAACAGTGCGGTGACGATTACAGGGGCCTGTACTCTCGCTGAAAATACCACACTCAACTGGACGACCAATGCGGCCGGTAATGCGGTGGTGGTGAATGTGGGGGGCGTCCTGAACCTGCCGACCAATGCAACGGTCAACTTGAATGTTATGGATAGTGTCATCAGCCGGGATACCCAGTTAACCCTGTTCACGGCCGCCAATATCACCGGGGGCTCACCCGCTAACTGGCAGGGGGTTCCCCTGACACATCGAATGGTGGTCGTGGGGAATACCAATCTGGTATTGCGCCCCCGCGCGACGGGGTTTGTGATCATGGTTAAGTAAATGACACTGTGGGGCACGACGTCTTTGTTCGCGGGGGGCTTATGATGAATAAAACATCGCCAGGGCGGGTTTTCCGGAGTGCGCTCCTGATGGCTTGTCTGGGTTGGGCGGCGGCAGGGTTGGCCGCCACTCATTCGGCGCCGTGGGCGGATTCGTTTGAATCCTATTCAAGTGGGACGCTGCTTCAGGGAACTAATGGGTGGTCATCCGGCAAAATAGGGGCTGGGCTGGTCACGAATGCGGTGTCACAGGTCTTTGCCCTGACCAACACCTACGCCCAGTCCTATGCCTATCCCCTGCCGCTGGCCTCGCACACCAATGTAGTGGCGGTGACGGATTTGTTGGACAATGATATCCTGAGTTCCTCCGGGAAAGTGGCGGTGCTGGACTTCACCGTCATGCCGACCTGGTGCGACCTCAATCCGCCGGATGATGCGAGTGTGCAATGGGCGCTCTATATCAAGACCAACCAGCATGTGGTGATCTGGCAGCACAGTAAGAGTCCGGTGGTGACGAATCAATGGCTGGACCTAGGCGCCGGGACGCTGGTCAATACCGGTACCTGGGCGCGGTTTACGATTGTACAGGATTATTCGAACAAGATGTTTCAGGTTCGCGTCAACGGGGCTGATCCGATCACCAGCGCGGCGGGCTACACGGCAGGCGGGGCGCAGGCGGCTGGCTCCTGGTTCTATATGGTGCAGACCAATCCCCTGATGGCGCAGGTCATTTTCGGCGACGGTGGCACCAACTATGTGGATGATTTTGTGGTGACCAATCGCTCCCTTGCGTGGAGCGCCGGCGGATTTACGGAGAGTGTCACCAATAATGGGAGCATCGACCATACCATCCCCCTGACCGTCAGCTTGCGCTATGACTCCTTTACAGACGGTGATGGCATATTTGCCGCTACCAAATATGTCGTGGGGAACCTCCCTTCCAACCTGACGGCGGTTGTGACCAAGATCAACGACACCCACCTCAGCATCGCCTTGACGGGGCAGGCCGTATCCAATGAGGCCATCAACAGCATTTCGGACCTGACCTTCACGCTTCTTGATTCCGCATTGATGTTGGGGTCCGCGAGCAGTGTTGATGGAGCCTCCAGCGGGAACCGGACGATTGCTTTCAGGAATACCGGAATTCTGTCGTATAGCACCAATGTGTTCCGGGAGATGACGGGCGTGAGTGATGGCGCCATCAATAATTCACCCGCACTGACCATCAATCTGACGAATGATCTGTTCACCGGGGATAATGGTGAGGATTATGCCACCAATAGCGTCAAGTTGAGCATTATCGGCCTGCCGACGGGGTTGACAGGGCAGGTCAGCAAGATCAATGACACCCAGTTGCAAATGACCCTGCTGGGCAAGGCGCTGGCGAATTCCAGTGCCGACAGCACCAACCTGACCCTGACCTTTCAAGCGGGCGCATTTGCCAGCAATGTGGTGGCGGCAAATGTGTCCAATTACACAGCGGCCATAGCCGTGCAATTCATGGATGCCCCGGCACTGATTTACGGGACGACGACCTTTACTGAAAAGCCAGCCAATGACGGGTCTGTCAATGGGACGGTAGTGGCTATTCACTTTGAGACCTTTGCCGGATTAGACGGGGATGATTTAGCAGGGGCGGTGACTTCAGATTTGCCTCCGGGTCTGGAGCTCCATGCCTTCCGCACCAACAGCGGGGCCGGCGTGGTGTTGGTTTTTTCAAACAACGCCACAGCGCATCTGAACTCCGATAGCCGCCTCAATAATGTGACCATTAGTTTTGGTGACGCGGCCTTTTCAGGAGGGAATGCGGCCCTGCTGGCGGGAGCGTCACGAACTGATCTCAGTATTATTTTCAGCAACCAGCCCTCCCTGGCCCTGCCCAGTGGTCTGGAGTTCACCGAGTCATCCCGGAATAACGGGTCAATCGGGAATTCCCTGCCCGTGACCCTGACTGACGGGGCCTTTGCCAGCGATCTCACAGGCCATTATTCCCTTGGGAATGTGCCGGCTGGCCTGGGGCTCTGTCTGATACGGGATAGCGACACCCAGGTTACCCTTTCCCTGACCAACGTGGCGGCGTTGCATACCAGCGGCCAATCACGGGCCGATCTTCGGCTGACTTTCAGTAATGAGGCGTTTTCGACCGTTGCTGCCGCCAACATTTATGGGTCAACGACGAATCTAGCCGTTACATTCAAAAATCCACCGAGCCTGGCGTATAGCCGGGCGACGTTTGCAGAGCGCTCCCTGGGCGCCATAGATAACCAGACCCCGCTGGTCATCACCCTGACGGGGGACAGTTTTGCGTCCGATTTAACAGGTCTCTATACTACCTCCAACGTACCTGCCGGGCTTGTGTTTGAGCTCACCCGCAACAGTGCCAACCAGTTAAGTGTGAATTTAACAGGGACCGCAACCTCCCATGCCTCGAATGATACGGTTTACAACATGACCCTGACCTTCCAGCAGGGGGCTTTTGTCCAGGCTGATGCGGATCAAGTGGTGAACTACCAGACCAACTTCAGTGTGGTTTTCATCAATGACACTGTTTTCATCAACACGGTGCCCTATGAGGAGCCATTTGAAACCTATCCTAATGGATTCCTGCTGGCGGGGACGAACGGCTGGACGGCGGACTATTATGGCGATGCCGCCCAGGTGACCAACAACGCCGCCATGAACAGCAAGTTGGCGGACCCCTATCCTTCTTTCTCCGGCCCCCCGATCCTGACCACCCATACCAAAACGCTACTGGTGCGCGACAACATCCGGACTGAAATCCACAGTTCAACCGGGCAACTGGTATACCTCGATTTCATGATGTATCCCGTGCCGATGTCGGAACTTCCCGTCAACGATGCCACTCTCCAGTATGCCTTCTACGTCAGTACCAATCGCCAGATGGTGATCTGGCACCGGAATATGACGGGGACCCCGACCAACGAGTGGTTGACGCTATCCCATGCCGCGTTGGTGGATACGTCAAACTGGACCCGGTTTACCGTGGCGCAGGACTACTCGAACCACCTGTTCCAGTTGCGTGTGGACGAGGCGGCTGCTATCGAGGATCCCGCCGGGTGGAGTTGGGTCCAGGGCAGTCTGTCACGAACCGGTTCCTGGTTCCATATGGTTCAGACCAATACGCTGATGAGTCAGTTGATCTTTTCAGGGATAGGGGCAACCTATCTTGACGATGTTACGGTGCGGACGGGTTTGGCGCCAACGTTTGGAATCGGCGCGGGCTCGATCTACCTGATCCGGTGAGCGGTGGGTAATACGCCCAAGCGGTTGAATTCCCTGGGAGCACAGTGGGTGATGCGTTTGAAGGCGCGGGTAAAGTGATCCACATGGTCAAACCCCAATCGCGAAGTGATTTCCTTGATGGACGGCGGGTTGGCGGAGCGCAATAACCCACAGGCGCATTCGATCTTACAGGCCAGGATGTGTTGGTAGGGGCTCATCCCGCTTTGAGCCGTGAAGACACGGGTCAGGTGTTCACGCGAAATACCCAGATCATCAGCCAGGGAGCTGACGGTAATACGCGTAGCCATCTTGGCCTGGATATACTCGTGAACGCGCTTGATCAGGACGTGATCCGGATTTTTCTCGAGTGCGGATTCCTTGCTGGCGAGTAAGGCCTGGAGAAGGTCGAGGACCAACCGGGTATTTTCGGTTGCTGAAAGCAGGCATCCGACTTGATCATAGACCCGCAAAGCCATGAGTCGTTCAATGACCGGGTGGGTGGGTGGCAATTCGTAGAGGGCCCCGAATTTATTGATCAGATCGTGGATAAAAACATGCGCGGCGCGGCCGGCAATGTCGACAAAGAGAAACTGCCACGGGGTTTTCGCCCCAGAGGGATAGCTATACGTGATTTCAGGATCATGTGACTCGCAGAGGAATCCGCACCCGGGCTTAATCAGATGCGTCCCTGAGGCGTTGCGAAAGACTCCCTCTCCGGCGATGGTGTATTGGAAAATGGCATGAGGCCGGTCATCGCGCTTTCGGCCGGATTGGCCATAGGTGGGCAGGCTTTGGGTTTCCAGCCCGACGCAGATCAGCCGGGGTAATTGAGGGAGTCCGGGAAGCGTCCGTGTATAGAGGAAAAAGTCACGCATGTCACAAACCACCCGATAAAATCACAAACTGTGAGTTGACGAATTTGCTGAATTTTCTGAACATCTATATAACAAAGAAGCCCGTGCTGTGTCAAACCGACGGAATCCTGGAATAACACATGAACATGACCATACTTGAGCCTTCACGTGAGCTCCCCGTAACCGGAAAGTTTGATGTGATTGTGGTCGGCGGCGGGGTGGCGGGAGTGGCCGCCGCCGTGGCGGCCGCCCGTAATGGGGTCTCCGTCTGCCTGTTGGATAAGCAAAGCGCCCTGGGCGGGCTTGCGACATTGGGTAACGTCACGATGTGGTTGCCGATCTGTGATGGGCGTGGGCGCCAGGTCATTGGCGGGTTGGGCGAAGAGCTGTTGAAATTATCAGTCGCCGATTTGATCCGCAATAATGATTCGGCCTATTTCAAGGGGATTCCGGAATGTTGGCGGCAGGGTGGCAAGGTGGAGGAGCGCAAGAAAGCGCGCTATGAATCCTGTTTCAATCCTGCTTCCTACATGATGGCCCTGGAGAAACTGGTGGTCGATTCTGGAGTCAAACTGTTATACGACACCCGTTTCTGCGCGATCCAGCGTGAGGGCAGGCGCATCACGCATGTCATCGTGGAAAATAAGAGCGGCCGTTTTGCGATCGCGTGTGGAGTGGTGGTGGATGCGACGGGTGATGCCGATGTGTGCTTTGTGGCCGGTGAAGCAACCGAATCGCTGGATTCGAACGTGTTTGCAGGGTGGTTTTACACCTTTACGGCAGATGAACTTAAACTGAACTTTCATTCGAATAAGTATTGCAGCCTGGGGACGCGGGAGGGGGGGCGGGCGCCGTTCTTCCGGGGTGATGATGGGGATCAGGTGACCGGTCACATCCTGAAGACGAGGGAAACCCTTCGTTCCGCGATGGAGACCCTGCGTGCCGCTCATCCAGATAAGGATGTGCAACTTGTCATGCCTGCCACGATTGCCTGCTTCCGGATGACGCGTCGACTGATCGGCGCATTCAGTCTCGGCGAGAAGCATCTGCATCAATGGTTTGACGATGCCATCGGGTTCACGGGCGACTGGCGGAAGTCCGGACCGGTCTATGCCTTGCCGTTCCGGTCCCTTTGCGGGGTGCATACGGATAACCTGCTTGCGGCCGGGCGTTGCCTCTCCGCCGATACGACGGCATGGGATGTCACCCGGGCCATTCCGCCGTGTGCCGTTTCAGGGGAGGCGGCGGGTACGGCCGCCGCCCTTGCGGCCAGACAGACGACTACGGATGTGCATGCTTTGGACGTTCGGATCCTGCAAAAAAAGCTACAGGGCCAAGGAGTATTATTGGATCCATTCATCGTTAAGGAAATACATGAATAAGCAGAAATTGAGAGTAGGGTTGATCGGGACGGGGGGGCGCTGTGTATTGGCGTTTGGCAAGGAAATCGCCACCCGGAAGGATGCGGAGATTGTGGCATTTTGTGATCCTAATCCCGTCCGGATGGAGCTGACGGCCAGGGAATTGGGGCTCAAGCCTGCCTTTTACTCCTCCATTACCGCCCTGATTGCGGCCGAGAAGCCTGATGCGGTGGTGATTACCAGCCCGGATTGTTGTCATGAATCCAATGCGGTGGAAGCTTTGAGTAGCGGGGTGCATGTCCTCATTGACAAACCCCTGGCAACGTCTGTCAAAGCCTGTCAGAACATCATCAAGGCCTCCGAAAAGGCGGGAAAAGTCGCCATGATGGGGTTCAATTTGCGGCATCACGCGGTCGTGAGGCGCCTGAAAAAAGTGATTTCTTCAGGAACGTTAGGGCGCATCTTCCTGATCGAGAACCGGGAATTCTATGATGGGGGCCGCACCTATATGGCGCGCTGGAACCGGCTCTATGCCAAGAGCGGCGGTCTCTGGATCCACAAGGGGAGTCATGATTTTGATGTGTTCAACTGGCTGCTGGACTTTCCCAAACCGGTCAAGGTCAGCGCCTTTGCCGGGGTGGATGTGTTCAATTCGAAACATCTCCCCTTTGCCGTGAAGCCCGGAGTGCCGGTGGGGCCCACCTGTCATGAATGCGCCTATGGCGCCGTTTGCCCCGATATCAATATTATCCCGAATATCCAGGAAAGCCCCTGGAATGACCGTGCGGTTGCCTGTGATGGCTATTCCAAAGATCTCTGCCTGTACCTGTCGGACAAGGATACCCATGATAACGGGATCGCCATGGTGGAATATGAAAACGGGGCCAAGGCCAGTCATCTGGAGTGTTTTGTGACCTCGGTGACAGACCGGCTCTACACCGTGGTCGGTGAGCTGGGACAAGCTGAAGCCAGCGTGGACAAGCGGGAGATTACGGTCCGCCCCCGCTGGAGCAAGGAAGTCATTACCTATCATATTCCGGAGGAAAGCGGCGGGCATGGGGGCGCTGATCCCGAATTGATCAATTCCTTCTTCCGGGTCTTGAAAGGGGAAGAGGTCAACACCTCAACGACGGAGCACGGCCTTTGGGCCACCGCCATCGGGCAGGCTGCGGAACTGTCCCGGCGTGAAGAACGCACGGTGAGGGTGGAAGAACTGTTTAAGTGAAGCCAGGCAACCCTGTGGCCATCGACATATAGTGAATCGAAATAACCAGAAGGAAAGAGCCGATCATGACCTCGAAAAAATTGAAGACAATCGCCATTCTTGGAGCCGGTGGCCGTGGCACGGGATTTGCCACGCTCATCCAGCAGTATTCTTACCTGGGCAAGGTGACGGCGGTGGCCGAGCCTCGTGAGGCCTATCGCGAAGCGCTGGCAAAGACTCATGATATTCCCCGCAATCAGGTGTTTTCGGACTGGCATGAGTTTGTGGCTCGGCCTGCCATGGCCGACGCCGTGGTGATTGCCACCATGGATCAGGACCATGTCGGACCGGCGGTGGCCTGCATGGACCTCGGGTATGATGTCCTGCTGGAGAAGCCCATGGCAACCTCGATCGAGGATTGTCGGGCCATCGAGGCGGCCCAGCGGCGGACAGGCCGGCTCGTTGCCGTCTGTCATTCCCTCAGGTACCAGAAGGGGTTCCGCAAGGTGAAGGAGCTGGTTTCCAGTGGCGTCATCGGAGAACTCGTCACGGTTGACCATATTGAGCAGGTTACCTACTGGCACCAGGCTCATAGTTTCGTGCGTGGCAACTGGGGAAAAGAGGCACCGGCGACCTTCATGCTGATGGCCAAGAGTTGTCATGACATTGATTATATCTCCTATCTGGTGAACCGGCCGTGTCTCAAGGTGAGCTCCTTTGGTGCCCTGAATTATTTCCGGCGCGATAAAGCCCCGGCGGGTAGTGCTGACCGCTGCACGGAGGCCTGTCCGCTGGAACCTTCCTGCACCTACTCGGCGATCAAAGCCTATGTCCATGGCCGCCGGCAGGACTGGCCGGCCAATGTGGTCAGCCCCGATCATTCGTATGAGGCGCACATGGCGGCCATCCGGACGGGGCCTTATGGCCGTTGCGTCTGGAAATGTGACAATGACGTGGTGGATCACCAGACGGTCAATATGCTGTTCGAAGGCAACATCACGGTTACATTCACGATGACGGCGTTTGCATTGGATCATGGGCGGCGGCTTCGGATCCACGGCACCCTGGGTGATATCAGTTTTGACCAGCAGTCCATCACGATCAAGACCTTTGCCGACAAGAATGTCACCCGCATTGACATCGGGGAGGAGGCCGGGGGGCATGGAGGCGGGGATGAACGCGTCGTACGTGAATGGCTCCAGGCCCTGCACAGTCGCGATGACCGGAGTCTGGTGGCCAACGCGCAGGAATCGCTGAAAACCCATTCCATTGTGTTTGCCGCTGAAAAATCACGCCGTGAGGGGCGGATGGTGGATGTGGCTACACTCTAACCAGGCCTGTAAAGAGAGCCGTTAAGGAACATCCGATGAAAATTTATGTGATCGGTGACAGTATATCTATCCACTATGGCCCCTATTTGAAGAACTATCTGACTGGCGTAGTGGAGTACGCGCGAAAGGAGGGGGACGCCGAGGCGTTGCTGAATCTGGACAATCCCCAGGGCGCCAACGGGGGCGACTCCTCGATGGTGTTAGCCTATTTGAAAGGATTGGCGCGAACGGGAGGGCTTGAGGCCGATCTCCTTCTGGTGAATTGCGGGCTCCATGACATTAGGCGGGATCTCCAGACCAATAAACCCCAGGTAGCGCTCGATGATTACGAACAGAACCTCCGTTCCATTGTCGTTGTCGCCAGTGAGTTGCGAGTCAAACTGGTCTGGATTCGCACCACTCCCTGCGATGAGGCCGTGCATAACAGCCCTGGTATCAGTATGTATCGCTTCTCTGCCGATGGGGTCGCCTACAATGCCGTGGCGGATCGCGTCATGAGTCAGGCAGGAGTCCCGTTGCTGGACCTTTACACGTTCACGCGCAATCTGGGCCCGGACCTCTACTGTGATCATGTCCACTTCCATGAGCACATACGGGAGAAACAGGGGGCGTTTATTGCGGGATGGTTGAACGGGTGGGTGAGCAATGCACGCCTCTGACGTCAGAATTTTGCCCACTACAGACTGATAAAATGTGCTAACTTTAGCGGGTGATAATGACTATGAGCCCGTTATGCTTGGCCAGGGTGCGGAAACTGGCTGTTGGGGTAATGATGGCCTTACTGGCACTTCCCCGTGTCGCTCCCGCCGCATCTACCCAGGAGTGGCAGGTGGTGAAATCCACCCATTTTATTGTCATGCATACCGGCGATGAACCCTTTGCCAACAGTGTCTCCGATAAAGCCGAGTCCTATTATACCGCGATAGCCGCGGATCTGGGGTTTACGCGATATCAGAACTTCTGGGTCTGGGATAACCGGGTCAAAATCCTGATCTACCCGACGGCCCGGGCCTTTGCCGATGCCTGTCAGGCCCCCGTCTGGGCCACCGGCCGGGCCAGCTATGAGCGGCATGAAATCGCCAGCTACCCGCAAAGCGGGGCAGGGTTCCTGACATCCCTGCTGCCCCATGAGCTGTCGCATCTGATCCTTTCGGACTTCATGGGACATGACCGGGTGCCCTTGTGGCTGACCGAGGGCTTCGCCCAATGGGAGCAGGAGGGGCGGAAATCCAGTGGCTTCAGGCAGGGACTGGGGTTCAAGTTGAAAGAGTTGATGGTCGCCGATATCCGCCAGGATCCGGATCAACAGCGGGTGGCTGTGTTCTATGCGCAATCAGCCAGCGTCGTGGGGTTCATGATTACGATGTATGGAGGGCCCCGCTTCGGGTCGTTCTGCAAAGCTTTGCGCGACGGCAAAACGGTCGACGCGGCCCTGACGTCAGTCTATTCCTCTGACCTCCCCTCCGTGGAGGCCATGGAGCAGAAGTGGCTGAAGTCCTTGCGGTGAGTATGGTGCATCTTTACGGGTCGCGCGATGCCTGTTATGATCCTGTGAAATGAAATTCGTCCACTTATCCTCTTTTGGCCGGTTCGGCCTGGCGCTGATGGCCGCGATGTTGCTGATGTCCTGTGCCACCGTGCCTGAGACGGGGCGGCGGCAATTGCTGCTGACCAGTTCCGGCACGGAAGCGCAGTTGGGTCTGACGGAGTTCCAGAAACTCAAGAAAGACACGCCGGTGTCCAAGGATGCGGAACTCAACGCGCTGGTGCGCCGGGTGGGGACGCGGATCGCCGCCGTGGCGCCGATGCCCGATGCCCAGTGGGAGTTTGTGGTCTTTGACGATGCCAAGACAGTGAACGCCTTTTGTCTGCCGGGCGGGAAAGTCGGGGTCTATACCGGTATCCTGAAAATCACCGCGGATGAAGCCGGGATGGCCACCGTGATCGGGCATGAAGTGTCGCATGCCATTGCCCGGCATGGCGGAGAGCGGATGTCAGAGGCCCTGCTCATCGCGGTGGGCGGGGTGGCGCTGGATCAGGTGGTGAAGGATAAGTCCGATGTCAATCGGCTGGCGGTGTTGGCTGCCTACGGCGTCGGGAGCAGTCTGGCAGTGGCCTTGCCCCATTCACGGCAACAGGAATTGGAGGCGGATCATCTCGGATTGATTTATATGGCCCGCGCGGGCTATGATCCCCGGCAGGCGGTGGAGTTCTGGCGGCGGTTTGCCGCCTTCAACAATAAGGAGGGTGGGTCCCAGATCCAGTTCCTCAGCACGCATCCGGTGGATGCCACGCGCATCAAGCGGCTGGAAGCGGAACTGCCGCAAGCCCTTGTGGAATATGAAAAATCGCGGGGGGCATCCCGGCCATAACGGCGGGATAAATTGCTTAATCAATGGGAACCGGCATCATGTCTAGCGACGAAAAAAAAGACCGTGACGACCGATTTGACCGGGCCGAACTGGTGATCTGGGTTGGCTTCGGAGTCAATGCCTTTCTGATGGTATTGAAGTTGACGGCCGGCTGGTATGGTAAATCCGAGGCGGTGTTTGCGGACGGCCTGGAGAGCATGTGTGACTTCTTTGCCATCACCTCCGCCATGGTGGCGTTGCGGATGGGCCGGAAGCGGTTTGATCAGCAACACCCCTATGGACATGGTAAGGCGGAGAGTGTGTCGGCGATTCTGGTAGCCAGCCTGATCCTGATGACCGGGGTGGGGATTGTTTGGAAATCCGCCCACACCATGATCATCCATCAACTTGAAACCCCGGCCATGATCGCGGTCATCGCCGCGGCGATGACCATTCTCATCAAGGAAGGGCTCTGCCGGTATACCCTGCGGGTCGCGGGGCATCTGGAAAGTCCCTCCGTCCTGGCCGTCGCGAAGGATCATCGCAAGGATGCCATCACGTCCATCGCCACGTTAATCGGGGTCACCGGCGCATATCTCGGCTGGAAGATCATGGACCCGATTGCGGCGGTGGTCTCGGCCTTCTTTATCATCCGGATTGGCTGGGAGACGCTCCGTCCTGCGCTGGGCGATCTGATGGACGTCTCGCTCCCTGCGGAGCTGTTGGCGGAAATGAGCCAGACGGCCGCCGGGGTTGACGGCGTGGCGGGCATTCATGAAATCAGGGGGCGCCGGTCCGGGCAATACCTGATTGTGGATTTGAAGCTTGAGATGGATGCGCTGATGACCGTCAAGCGGTCCCACGATGTGGCCACCAGCGTCAAGCGCCAGTTATTCTGCCAGTTCCCGAACATCGGGGATGTGATGATTCACATTAATCCCCATGCGGAACCGCATGAGGATCTGACGCGGCTGTAAAGAATTCAGGTCAGAAAAGAATTTGAACAGAAGCCGCGAAGACCACGAAGGGGGAATCGTTTTCCGCCGGAGGCGGTTAAGAAAAATCTTCTTTATGACCTTCGTGACTTCTGTTCAAACTATTGTGCGCGTGATTAAGACACCGGTGGTTCTTGACTGGCGGCCGGTTCTGCCGCGCGGGCCGGTCCGGTCGAGACAATCACTTGTGAGGCGCGGAGAAGGTAGGTGCCCAGTTTATAGCCCTTGCGGGTCTCCTCGATGATCGTGCCTTCCGGATGCTCCTCGGAAGCGAGCTGGGTGACACATTCATGGCAATTCGGGTCGAAGAGCTGCCCCTTCGTTTCAATGGGGGTCACTCCGGCTTTATCAAGATTCGTTTTGAACTGTTTGAGAATGCCTTCAAACCCCTCGATCACGCTGTGTTTGATGTGATTCTGGCGGGCCGCTTCAAGACCCAGCTCGAAATGATCCACGATAGGGAGGAGATCCTGCAGCAGGCGTTCCCCGGCGCGGCGCGCCATGTCTTCCCGGTCCCGGAGGGTGCGCTTGCGGAAATTATCGAAGTCCGCCTGCAACCGCAGGAGCCGATCCTTCAAGGCGGCAATTTCCTGATCCTTGGGGTCAATGGAGAGTGGCTCGACGACAGGTTCGGTCACGGGCTCAGCAACCACCGGGGTGGGTTCCGTCTCGACAGGAGGGGTTGCGGCCGGTTCGTGATGGTGTTTTTTGCTCATAGTATCTCTTCTTTATTAAATGGGCGGGGGGGGACTTGAACCCCCAAGCCTTGCGGCACAAGATCCTAAGTCTTGCGTGTCTGCCAATTTCACCACTCGCCCAACATACTGACTGTTAACTACTTACGGCGTATCATGCTTTTTCAGTGTTGACGTTTGCGCCAGTTTGCGCCACTATTTCCGCAGAAATCACCTAAAAAAAGGCGCAAACAATGAACACAGAAGTTCAAGAGACACCAGAACCAAAGATACACGAGCGGGTCTGCATGGTCAAGGGGCACAGGTACGTGCGCTATGATGTGGACTTCGGCCAGGTGAACACTAAGCGTACCCGCCAATCGTTCAAAACGCTTGCCCAGGCTGAGCGTGCAATCCGTAACTGGGGAAAGAAGAAGGATGTCGATACAGAGCGACAGAAATCACTGTCAAAACGGATCGGTCAATTTGCCACTAAACTGACGAACGACGATTTAATGGACGCGGCTCAAGGGCTGGGCATTCTCAAAAGAACCGTGCGATTATCTGATGCTGCCGCATTCTATATGCGTCACAACCACTCCGCCCATGGCAAGAAAACGGTGGCAGAGGCGATGCCTGAGTTTATTATGTCGAGGAAAGAACGGGGATGCAGGGCGCTTACTGTAAGGGCGTACTCTGACAGATTAACCTTCTTCTGCCGAGACTATGGCTCCAAACCAATCGCCCACATCACGGTTGCCGTTCTGGAAGACTGGCTCCGGTCAAAGAAATTTACGATGGTGACGCGTCGGTCTGTCATGAGGCATCTGGGCGCATTCTTTCAGTGGGCTGTTAAACGGCGTTTCATGGCTGAGAACCCGGTCATGATTATGGAAGTGCCGCGACTGGATAAGAAACCGATCACCTACTTGACCCCGAAAGAAGTCGAGCAGTTGCTCCGTGCCACAGTCAAGAAAGATCCAGAACTTATCCCTTATGTCGCCATTGGCCTTTTTGCAGGCTTGCGCCCTGTCGAGATGCATGGCGAAAAGACCGATCATGGCCCACTAGACTGGAAACACATTGATTTGAAGCGTGGCAAGATAACGGTGACACCGGAACAGGATAAAAACCGCAGAGGTCGGCTTGTGGATGTGTCGCCAGCACTATTAGCCTGGCTTTTCCCTTGTCAGAAGGCTGCAGGGCCGATCATCTACACGAGAGCACGGTTTGAGGCCGTTGTCCGAAAGAGTGCCATTAACTATCGCAAGGACATCATGCGGCATACTTTTGGAACATTCCATTATGCAATGCATCATCACGAGGGCGATACGGCTGTGCAGTTAGGCGATACCATTGCCACGGTCAAAGGTCACTACGTCAACCCATTGGTGGATAAGGAAGACGCTGAGCAGTTCTGGAGCATACGTCCAGAGGCTGAGGCTGAAAGTAATGTCCTTCAGTTCGTCAATGCTGGGTGACGACGCCTTGCTTTTGAGCACCGGTCTGCCAAACCAAACACCCTCATTTGCGCTCTGATACCCATGGTTGCAGACACGAGCATGGCCATAATCAAGATGGGGGCCAGGTTGCATGGAGCGGCAGATGCTTGACCAACAATTCCTTGTTCCGCGGGGCAAAAGCGAGGCAAACAGGGTGGGAAATACGATCAACGCGGCTCACCTCTTGATCGGTTGCTGGGGCAGATCCCGCAGGTGACAGAGGACGATCCGGATTGAGGCCTTGCCTTGAGGCGTGCGTTTTTTGTCGATGGCGCTGTCCAGTTGCATCCACCATATTGACTCATAGACCAGGCGTTCAAACCGAATCTCGAAGGTGATGTCCGAAACAAAGCGGAATTCTTTTGAGAGCGCCGATAGCTGACGTTCCAACTCGTCCCTGAATCTGATTTTCACAGTATCAATCCGGCGCAGTAGTTCGATGGCCGCTTGTTTGGAGTGGTCGTCGGCCACCATGCGTGGACTTTGGGTCAGAACTGACAAAGGGTTGTCTGGAATATCAATTTGGGTGCCGTGGTAACACAGGACAAGGTAGGGCTTTAGTTCGGGATATTTGGCCGCGATGGTTTCAAATAGGTCTCGCCCGGCCTGAATAGAAAAAGATAATTCATGCCAGCAGATAGTTTCTCCCGTATTCTGAGGTGACGATGCTGATAGTGCCGTTCTGTCCTTGTTCATGACAAAAGGCTACGACATCACAAGCCCTCGTGACCATGGACGGTGCCGGGATAGGAGGGGATTATCAGGGTTATGAGAAACCTACGGGCAAGATTCACAGCAGTCCGGGAAATCATCAGGACCTATCAGGGGCCATGCATTCCGATTTCTCCTGCTCCCTGGGTATTTCTGGATGAATGGAAGGAGTCGAGATATATGCATGACATTGACACATTTGACAGACCGCCGGAGGGCGACCTTAGCGTAGGGGAAGACTAAGATCGCGACAATCCAAGGCTTCCGACTGCATGAGGGCGCGGTGAGTTTCCGCACCCACGGAATACTGCGGTTTAGCTGGGAAATGGGATTCGATGAGAATTGCCGCCCGTTGATTAAAAGTTGCCGCCCGTCCCAACTGACCTCGCCATGATGGGATTTGGTCTCCACAAGGAATACTGTGCGGTCAGGCCTGATTACCAGATGATCCAGGTTGCCATATGGGAAGGCTACATCATTGAGTACAATGCAACCTTCAGGGATAAGATTAGCCAACAGCCTACATACTTCTCGCTCAGCTTTTCTCCATCGAGCTTCTGTTGGCTGTGAGCCTCTCGTTTTGTCGGTATTACTTCTGTCATTACCTGTACGAACCATCTCCAAGCCAGGCATAGCCGCCTTATAAACCCATCGGCCAGATACCTTAACTACCGAAACATTCAAAAACTCCATCCATCTCCCAATTCAATGGGCGAATGCAATTACCAAACAGGCCGGAGGCCTGTGTATAGATCCCGCGCAGAGCGTGAGATCGGCGAGTTTCTCGACAGCCGTCGCATTCCTTTCATTTATGAGAAGCCGACGGCTGGAATGGATGCCGGTCAATTCCGTGCGTGGTACCCTGATTTTGCCCTGCAGTGCGGTCCGCTCATCGAGTATTTTGGCATGACCGGAGACCGCCATTACATGGAGGGTACCGTACACAAACTTCAGGTCTATCAGGATAACCAGTATGACGTGATCCCCCTATATCCGGCAGACATGGTGCCGCAGTGGTCAAGCAACCTCTTGCGCCGGATTGAATCAGTACTGGAGCGTCGACTTCGGGATATTCGACGCTAATTCTCTGTCTACCACACAAGTCGGGCGGCGGCTGTCAGCAATCCCATAATATCCCATTCCCGCCCAGACCATCCCGTTTCGCGTAGGATTGCTACTTTGTATATTGTAATCAGTTTTAGGACAACGTCGCAGATCAAGGTCGTTCATAACCATATCAGAAGTGGAGGTGTAGCTATGACTCAGGGAAACATGCCGTCAGTAGCAGCGAACAAATCAATCTTATCAGCCCGACAGGCATTGATATGCGCTTGCGTTGCTGAATGGGCAGGCGACGCGCCGTCTATGTGGGTATCACCAGCGATTGAGGCGGATATTCTGGCATGGGCGAAGTCTCACTCCCCCACGATCAAAGACGAAGAATTGACTGCCGCATTTCAGGAACTACTTACAGAAGAACTATTTGTTCTGGTATGTCATCCAGTATTTGCGCAACCGGTCTATTACTGTTCACTTGATTCGAATTTCCTGAAAGAGTTGCCGGACGATATTTGCATCGGCGGAGCAGAATTTGACATCAAATTTATTGGAGCGTTTTGGGAGGATTTTCAAGAGCGGTATTTCGAAGAGTACGGTACAACATGGTTGTTGTGGGGCCTTTGTGCCGCTCAAGGCTCACAAGGACCTTCTGATTCTCCCTGGGGGCCGTGCTTAGGCTGTTCATGTGTGTGCTTTACTAAGGGTGAAGCTGAGTGCAATTTTGGACTTAATTTTGAAAATATCGACCGTAGTGGGTGGCCGGACTTGAAGTATTTACACCATATCAATGCCGACGTGTACTCCGTTAAGAAAAGAGAAACAATGACGCATGCCTCCATCGTGGAGCTGAAGCACCGCCAGCCTGAATTTCCATGGCCGCACTGAGCGGACTAGGCAAGGCGATATCTAAGGGACAAGAGACATGAAACAGGATAACTCCATTATGGTTTTGGGTGACGTCCATCGCGAGTTCGGGGCGCTGAATACGCTTGTGAATAAAAAGCGTCCGGAAATCATTCTGCAATGCGGGGATTTTGGATTCTGGCCGAATATTACACGTCATGATGAACGGGGGGCCGTGATAGTTCCCAAAAACCCTGTGATGAACGACGCGAAGCTCTATTGGGCTGACGGTAATCATGAAGACCATTGGAGCTTACGGTCGTTATCATCAAACGAAATCTGGCCCCATGTCTATTACATGAAGCGTGGCAGTACCCTGACTTTGCCGGATGGTCGCACCGTGCTGTTTATAGGGGGCGCTCGTTCAACGGATAAGGATATGCGTAAGCTAGGGTTCGATTGGTTTCCCGAAGAAGAAATCTCGGAAATGGACTTAGCGCTACTTCCGGATACAAAGGTGGATATTGTGATCAGCCACACCTGCCCCCGGGAATTTGCTGTGATGGGGAATGATATGAGGGCGGATGATTCCTCCAGAATGGTGCTGTCGTATGTTCTGGCAAGATACCAGCCATCTTTATGGTACTTCGGCCATTTTCACTATTACAGGACAGGCGTGAAGAGGGGGTGCCGTTGGGTAGGATTGTCCATGACTGGTTGCACAGGATGGTGGGAATGGTTGCGCTGATACGAAATATGTGCCGATGCGTGGTTAAAACAGTGAGGTCTTTGACGTTATCGGCGAGTGTCCAATAAATAGGCTTGTCCAATGCTATTGGATAGCGCATCCCGCTGCCCCTTGGCGCGTGAACTGATGCAACGGCTTACTCACGGAGATTTTTACAGGGCGCGTGATCTTTTACGGGGCATTCTAAATGGGGTGGAGTCCGTCTCAGGGCTTATCATTTGGGACTGCTTCGTCAAAAGGCATTTACGCCTCAGTGTGATTGATCTCAAGGCGACTACGGCCTTCCAGTTCTGTATTATCGATGGGTGACACTCAGCTATCCCGTAATCTCCCATTCTCACCCAGAGAGTCCCCTCCCGCTTTGCCTCAGTTTGCAATATTATTGCCAGCATCAGGATAGATGGAAACTGAAAATTAAGGAGATCAATAATGAGTACGAAAATATTGATGAGCGGAAAACTGACCAAGAAGTTCTACATTGGACTGCCGGACGGGGTATTCCTGGTTTGCAGTGCAGGCATGTCGCCGCTTGAACCCTCGTTCGCCGAGTGCGTCGCAATCGAAATCGACAGGCCCGTGCAATGGAACCGGATCCGTGAGGCACACGCCGACCAGCTTCAGTGCGACGTTTATCAGACGAAAGAGGATTATGCCGAATACATCAAGGGGTGGCGCCGGAAACCCGACGTGTTTGGCTGGTATTACGTCGCATGCAACCCCGCAGCTGCTGACGGCGAAAAATCGGCATAGCTGCCGCTAAGTTGTGAAAGAAACCCGGATCAGAAAACGATCCGGGTAGGGAAAGAAGGAAGAATCAGGCTATCAGGAGTTCAGCTTCATCTTCTTGAATATTCACTGGCTCAAGATTCCTGGTATATTCCCTGGCTTCCACCTCGACATGGCATATGCCGCGATTCGCCCGCCATACGGCCTGCTCTATTCGCTTAATAATCCAATTCGCATCCTCAAACTCGTAGAGCGTTCCCATGGATGACGCGTGGAGCAATCGTCTGCGCCCGTATGCCGGCTTCATAAAGCCAAAGTCATACTTCTTAAAGCACCATTCCACCATACAGGCGGAGATGATGCTCTTTATCCTGAGCGCGTTGTAGTTGCCAATCGTTACCCTTAATTCACATAACCTCTCCATTTCAGTCTCCTTCCAATAAAAAGGGCGGACTCATTGCTCGTGAGCCCGCCCTCATGGTTTGCCGTCATTGTTTATGCCGCAGCTTCACCCGAAGCCTGGCTTGTCGTTTCCGATGGAGTGGCCGCTATTACTTTCCGGCCTGTTCGCTCCTGTTCCTGCGTGGTCGCCGGTCTGGCCCTGCCTTTGGCCCATTTGCGCAGTGCCGAAATCTGGTCACCCATCAACTTGCTGAGGGGAACCAAATCATTAAGCACCATGCTGATAGTGAGATCCGACGGCTCTTTGCCCTGACTGAACGCCGCATAGAGCGCGTCAATAAACGCCTGCTCAATTTCCGCGCCGGTCAGTCCTTCCGTTACCTTTGCCAACTGGGTGACATCAAACCGTTCCGGCTTGCGGCCATACTTGGCGATTTGAATCCGCCAAATGGCCACCCGTTCCTCCTGAGTGGGCAGATCCACAAAGATCGTCTCATCAAAGCGACCTTTTCTGAGGAATTCCGGCGGCAGTTGCGCCACATCATTGGCTGTGGCCACGACAAACACCGGCGCTGAGCGTTCCTGCATCCAGGAAAGAAAGGTCCCGAATACCCGGCTGGCAGTTCCGCCATCAGAACCCCCTGAGCTCTTGGATCCGCTGAAACCCTTCTCGATTTCGTCAATCCAAACGACAGCCGGCGCAATGGCCTCCGCCGTTTGAATGACTGACCGAAGATTGGATTCCGACTGCCCCACAAGCCCGCCGAACAACCGCCCGGCATCAAGCTTGAGCAAAGGCCGCTGGAATACGCTTGCCGTGGCTTTGGCCGTCAGTGATTTGCCCGTTCCGGGAATGCCAATAATGAGCAGCCCTTTTGGCGAGGGGAGTCCGTACTCCCGCGCTTTCGGGCCAAAGGCGTCCTTGCGTTGCACAAGCCACGCCTTGAGCAGATCCAGCCCGCCAATATCATCCAGTGATCGCGCAGTGGAGCAGACCTCCAGTAGACCGTTCTTCTTCACCGCCTGGGCCTTTTCGCGCGATACCACCGCCGGGGAAAGCTCTCCGCTCTCAACCAATGATAGTGCAAAGGCATTCTCCGCCTCAATGGAAGTGAGCCCTGATGCTGAATCCAGCAGTAGCTCGCGCCGGTCTTTCTTTGGCTTCGCTTTAGCTGCCGAGTCAGCGATGTTGTCGAGCACGTCACCCAGTTCCTCTTTCCCTGGCAGCGCAAACTCAACCACCACAAACTCCCGCTCCAGTTCCGGCGGCAAGATGATCCGGCACCCGACAATGATCAGCGCCTTGCCCCTGGTCTTGGCAACCCTGAGCACATCCTTCACTGTGCGAATCAACACCGGATTGCCGTTTTCCAGGAACTGATGAAAGTCCCTCAGAAATATAACGGTGTTTTCCGGTAGTTCCAGCACATGGAGCAGCATTTCCTGGGGATCCTGCCCCCCGTTGTTGCTACCATCCGATGTATCCACCAATCCTTCCGTGATGGACCAGGCATAAAGACCATGGCCCAATTCCTTTGCCACCGTCTTGATCTCACCTTCAATCCGTGATTCCTCGCTCGATACGATGTAAATCCCGGGGTATCCCGCCCGGATGTAGTTCATAATTGCAGTTTTCATTCCTATTCCTTTCATTTGGTTTGTTATTTGTTCCGTTTCCCTGCCCGCTTGAGTGCACGTTTCATTGTGTCGGCATCGATTTCGACGTCCGTCCACACGCCCGTATCAAGTTCCAGGTTATTATCCAGCCACTCGACGATCCGGGTAACCCGAGGATCGGTCGGTTGAACCAGCAGGGGTGCGATGTTGTCGGCATCGGCGACCCACTGGCTCATAACCTCAGCATTGTGCAGGTGTTCAGTCCGAATCGCTCGGATTGCTGCTGCCCGCACATAAAACACCATGCACGGGTTATGGATGCCTGGCCGGTTGTATGCACCACAGCGCACCCGTGAACGAATCGCCATGGCGCGTTTGTTGAATAGCCGCACCAGCAATTCGCGATGGGCATCAGCATCGGGCGGTATATCTTCGCCGTCGCTGAAGCCGAATTTGTCGATAAATGCTTCGTAATATCTCATTCTTTTGCTCCTTGTTCCTTGTTTTGTTGACAGTAAGATTCCGCTGGCGGCAGAACGCCGGTGCGGACCCACTCATCCAGACGCGCGCGGAATTCCGTCGTGTCGGTTCTATCCTCAACGAAATCCAGCGCTGCATTGAAACCATGTCCGGCACTTTCAGGGACAAAAAGGGTTTCGAGATCCCCGTTATCCTTAAGGGCTTCAACTTGAGCCCATCCTGGCTCAAACCTGCCGGACATATATGCGCCACCAACCAATACGACCTGTATTACCTTGGGTTTCATGCAATACCTTGCCTCCCTTTCCCGCGCGTGGCGTGGCCTTTGCATCGACTGATCCGTCGAACCTTGTTTTCCGTTAGGTCAACCCTGACCATCATCCCCCGGTACTGAACGTCAAACACCGTGGCAATGGACTGCGGGTCACGATGTATGGCCAGCGCCTTACGCGCCGCCTCCCTTGGTGTCCTGGCATCCACATCTATTTCCCAACAGCAGCGCATCATCGGTACACCTCCGGGGTTAGATCGTCATGCCAACCTTCAATGGTGATCAGCGGGTGATAGTCAATGGAGTTGAGATCGAGATCATCGAGCTTAGCCACTTGCGCCTGTGCCGCCAAAACAGCCGCCTCGACAGTGTCCGCCTCCACTTGAGCAAGGTATGTGTCGGTTCCAAAATTATCCGCCACATAGTCGGGCCGCAGCAAAAGCACCGTATATTTCTTCACGTCTTGCCTCCCTTCATGTTGTTTGTCCCTTTATTGGATCGAACCACGGCACAATTTGCCCAATGGCTTCCGGGTCGCTGTCACTGATGGTGAAGTCCCCGTAGAGAACGCCGTCGTAGTACAGCAGATCACCGACGAACTTCAGGAAATGCCAATCCTTATCCGCCAGTTTCACCCGGTAGGTGGAGAGATAGGTGACGTGGAATCCTCCGATTGCCAATAGCGGCCCATCGGACCCCCAGTCATCCATTTGCTGCTCTGGATCCTTGCGCCCGTGATACAGCTTGATTGTCAGCATGACGGCGCTCCCTCCCCGGCACTAAAGTCCCTTGTTTCCCAGTGGGTTCCGCTATGCTTGCCGTATGCCCCGACATAGACTTCTGAATCGGTGATGGTGAGGTGAACACAGTCGACCCGTGTCACACTGTCATCCTCGACGGCGAACAACCGTTCCGCTTCCTCATGCCCGATTCGGGTTGCCGTTCCGCCATCAAGGCCTTCCCGCAGTCCCTCGACATCCTCCACCCAGTCAGGTAGGAAATTTAGGAACTGAACGCGGGGGCCGGGCCCGGTCTTTACCGAGTACCACCGGCCATTTATTTCAAGCAGCAAGATATGCCGCCTGACCTTGTCGACGAGAGCCTGATCGTCCTTCGTCCATTGGAAAACCACATAGCGTGTATCCTCCATGGAGTTTCCGACCGCCGGTGCCTCGGCGATGTAGTATCCATCCTTAAGTCTTGTATTCATGGTATTCCTCCATCAGTCTTTTCCTTGTGCCTGATGTCAGGCAGGTTCTTGCCACCTCATCACCATGCGCATAGGCCTTTGCCTGCCCTGCTGAGGCATAGGTTGTTTTATGCCAGCGGACATGGATCAGATCCTGCGGATCAAGCCCATCGGTGTCGTAATCAATCACCACCACGGGTTGACCGATTAGCCGTTTATCGGCTGACGCAACGCAGGACACGAGCCCGCCTTCCAATGCCACAATGAGTGGCTCCTGTTTCTTCTGTTTGTGTTTCATGATTTTCTTACCATATATAAGGAGAGCCCGGCCCGCCATGAGCCAGGCTCCATTTTTTTCATTATGCTGTTTTCTTCCTTGTAAGCCCTGCCAGCGCATCCGCGACCCTTTGCAGGTCATCGGCCGCTGTCTGCATGGCTTTTACCGCACTGGCGATCTGCTCCGTATCGGAAGCATTGACGTCATAGGTGTCGTGGATCTCCTGGGCGATGAACTGGGCGAGGGTGTCACCACCCATCCGGTTTTCCTGCGGTTCCGACTCGGTCATCGACCAATATTCGAAGACGAAACTTTCAGGATAAACCGATGCCGCACTACAGATCAGTTGGTTCAATGTCATTCTCACTCCTTAATAGAAAAGCCCGCTCCACCCTGTGTGAGGTAAAGCGGGCTTGCTTGTTTTTGTTGCTGTTATTGATAACTATGCCGCGAAACCGGGTAGCTCCTGTTGTCCGCTATGGATCACCACATCAGGAACGGCTTCCGGGATTACGTCGGGAATGGCCTCCTGGCTTGTCACGGAAACTTGCCCCGCCAACAGCCCGGCCATCCTGCCGAAATAATCCAGTCCATTCATCCGAAGCTGAATCCGGCACATGTTCACGCACCGGATGTCAATGTCGGTTCCGTAGAGCCTGAGTTTTCCGGTTCCCCAGCGTCCCAACGCTTCATGCACGACCCGTGCAAATGCCAATAGCATGACACCCGACCCGACCGCCGGATCACACACCGTGACAACGCCTTTCTCTTCAACCAGTTTCTTGAATGTTTCCTGGTCAAATTGCATGCGCGCCATCATTTCTGCGATTGGCTCAGGAGTGAAAAACTGGCCAGAACGTACAGAGTTGACGTCCAGCCGCATGAAGAGTTCCCCCAGGATGTCCCGGAATGGATCATTTTCAACGGCGTCAACGTACAACCCCAGCAACCGGCCAAATTCCGCGCCCTCGGCCCCGCTATACCGATCCAGGCACTGCTTGAACCCTGCAGGATCCTTCACGGCATCGAGAAATGCCCACATGGCTTCGAGCCAATTCCGGTACAGGTCATACGAATGCATATGACCGAACACAGGATTGCTTTCAAAGCTACGGGCAAGCCCCTCGAACGCTGATTTCTCTATTGATCTACCCGTTCTTCTGCCTCCTCCCTGATGTCATGCATGTTTCATGTCCTCCTTTCGCTCCAGATACCGGCGTTCCCACTCCAGGCATTCCTGCCGGGAAGGAGCCGTGAAGAGGGGTTGCCCCTTCATGTCCTTGACCCGCCATGACTGCTTGACGTTATCGAACTCGATGCGGGTCGCCCGGCTGATCTTGAGCCGGCCCAGGCAGGCGAGATCAATGACCTCGCTATAGGTGCCCCGAATCATGCCTTTGGGTGTGAAGATGAGTGAAGCCACCGCATTCATTGTCCCACCTTCTGTCCCTGGCGTTGTGTGTTGCGGATGAAGTAGTCAGCCTTTTTGGTCTTCCGGCCTGTCACCCCCAGAGCTATCTCCAGAAAGGCGGTTGCCTTTTCACAGTCCGCGCCCTGAAACCCCATGGCCTCAATGCGAATGGAGCCGTCCGGCGCCACCACCACTTCAATGGTTTTCTGTGTCATTGGCGTGGCCCTCCTGAAAGAAGCACTTTGATACTTCCATTCTTGAGACCTTGCCGCGTCACCATGTAGCCCTTGCGGGTGGCTTCCATGGCGGTTTTCCAGACCCCATAAAGCTGGAGCAGTTTCCCGTAGTTTGCTCCGACTTCCCTCTCCACATGGCCGTCCCACCAATCGGTGGTGAGCCCGCAACTGCCGTCCGGCTGCCGTTTGACAGCAATGTCATACGGTCCCTTCAGCACAATTACATAGTCACCCTGATGCCGGTTGTTACCGTATCCCCGGGCTTCCACATCCTGCCTGAGCGTAAGCCCCAGTTCCCCGCAGGCCGCTTTCAACGCCTCGATATCCTTGATCTGTGTCGTTATCGTCGTGAAATGACTCATTTTGATTCTCCTTCTTTAATGAAAAAGCCCACGCCCTAATAAAGGGCAGTGGGCCTTATTGTTTGCTGTATGTTTCGGATCAACCGGCTTTCATCATGGGCGCGTCATCCTGGTGTTCCCCGAATACGGGTTCTGCCAGAGGGGCGGAGCCAATGTGGAGCTTTCTGTGGCCCAATTGACCAAACTGCTCGACCAGTTGACGATTATCCTGCCGGGTCATTTCCCGCGCGGTATCCGCCAGTGACTGTAACCCCGCCTGGAGTTTGCCCCGGTAGAACGCGCTGTCCCGGTACTGTTCAGCCGGCCGGGTCAGGAATTCCTGCCTCACCCGGTTTAACTGTGCCTCAAGCTCAACGTCGCCGACAAAGTTCAAGGATTTGAATTCATCAATGAACTTCACCAGCCGGTTGAGCGTTTTCTGATGAACGCCGGTTTTACCGGATTTCATGCTATCCAGCATTTCCTCGCAGAGTTTGGCTGTCTGCTCCCGCAGGGATGCCACACAATCCGAGACAAAGCCCTCCACGCCCTTGTGGATTTGTTCGGCTGCCTCCCGGACCGCCTGGTCCCTTGCATTGATGATATCCTGCTGTTCCCCAAGGCTGATCTGATCCATGGTGAAACCGTCCGGCACACTGATCTGGAAGAGTTGGGTCGTGAACCCAAAGGACCGCTCCATCCGTTCCGGTGTGGGAAAGGCTTCCTCGATCTTTTCGACCAATCTTTCCGGGTTGCCGCCGAGTCGCCCTGCGGCTTCCCGCCATTCGGCAAGTCCCAGTGCGCGCATTTCGGCGTAACGGCTCAGGAATACATTCTTCTCAGCCATGAATTCCTGCTCCAGTTTAGCCAGCTTGCCCATGGTTTCCTCCAGCCGTGTATTGGGCAGAAAATGCCCGAGTCCGTTAAGGAATGGAAACGTACACGTATCCACCAGCGCATGGGTTCGGCTCTCAATCAGGGCAAAGGCCTGCAATGATCCCCGTGGAATCAGGTTTTTATGCCCCAGACTGAAAAGCCGCTTTTCCACACTCTCCGGATCGAGTCCCAGATCTTCGGCAGTCAGTTTCTTGGTCGCCCGCCAGTAGCTGACAGACACGTTCATAAGCACACCCTTACGGGTGAGCACGTCTAGTAAGTGATTATTATCCTGCATTGTCATTCTCCTGTTTTGTTTTCTTATCCTGCCAGCCTGTCCGCCACCATGGCGTTTGCTGACATTGTGTTTTCGTAACTTTCTTTTTCCTCTAGTCTGGAGTCGCCATCCTGGACTCTAACGGTCCGGGCCAAGGCAACCCCTGTAACGCTCAGGGCCCCTGCCTCGCGCAGGACTCTTGAGCATTCCCGCATGGTCGCGCCAGAAGTAAGCACATCATCCACCAGGATGACATGGTCTCCTCCTACCACTACTCTCTCAGGTACGGTGTAAAGGCCCCTCACATTGGCCTCGCGTTCCGCCATTCCCTCGCACTGACGCTGTTTCCTGGCCTTGGGGCGAAGTTGCAGGATCAGTGTGTCCAACTGAATGTTATGCCGAGTGCCCAGATGCCGGTGGATACTTTCCGCCAGAAGTTCCGGAGCCCCTCGGCCCATGTCTGCGAACAGGTATTGCACCGGTTCGGGCTCTACGGGCACATGTGTGACCACATAGGGAACGTCGTCTCTAAGCCAACGCTCCATGCGCCCGGCCACGATGCTCCCGAATCGGTCTATGATCCCGGCCATCCGGCGCTTGGCCAGAATAACAGCCCGGCTCCAGTCCGAATTCAGGTGTTCAATGGCCTGATGACGGGGGTAATACACGCCATAGGCATGAATCCACCCCGAGTCCACCATTTCTACGGGCTTCAATTCCAGAAACCCATATGGCTCGCTCATTTTGCTATTTCTTCCTTTCAATGAATAAGGCGGATTAGCCTGACTAAGAGGCCAATCCGCCCTGTCGCTTGTTGTTTCTGATTCGGAATAGAACAGAATAAAGTTTATTCGGCCTTTATTCTGAGGTTTATTCTGAAACCGCCCATTCCTTCATGACAAAGCGCCGCCATTAGGGCAGAGCTCCGCCATGAGGGGAGAGGGGTGGGTTTCGTTCGTTTTTGTACACAACCGCGTTGCACTGTTGCTTTTTCAGGATGCGGTTTTAGTCAAACTCGCATAGCCCCGATTCACGCATGGACAGGAATTCTCGGCTTGTGGGTGCCATATTATCCCCGTGCTTGCGCCCGACGATAATATGATCCAGCACTTTGATGCCAAGAATCTGCCCGCCCTGAATCATCTGCTTGGTGATCTTGACGTCCTCCGCACTGGGGGAGGGATCCCCGGAGGGATGGTTGTGCACGAGTATGACGGCAGACGCGCTTTCGCTGATCGCCCGCCGGAATACTTCCCGTGCATGAACCAAACAGGAATCCACGACTCCCATGCCAATCATCCGCTTGTCCAGTAGACGATTGCGCGTATTCAAGGCCAGCACCACAAAGGTCTCTTGGCCCAGATCACGCATTTCCCGGCATTCGACCCAGGTATCCTCCGGCGTACGGATCATGGTGGTTCCATCCCGTGCCACAGGCAACTCGCACATAAATGAGATTGCCCGGTATTCCGGCTTTTTCATTCGGGCTCCATCCCATGCCCGTCATCGGACGGTTCTATGGATGCCTGCAAGTCCAGCAGTTCAAGGCTGCGTTCATCCACAATCACCTCCGTGCTGTACTTGGTCTGCCCATCCCGGGTTTCAAATTTGGACGTATTGACCCGGCCCTCCAGTCCGATCAATAACCCTTTCGGATCCCCGGTCAGCAGGCAGATAGATGGCTCAGAGGGCTTAAATATCACACAAGGCACAAAGGCCTGGCGCGACTTCTTGTTCTTCCCACCATGCCCAGTTTTAGTGGCAAGCGTAAACCTTAAGACTTTCTTCTCCGTTCCATTCACTGTGCCGCTGCGCGGCAATCTTCCAACTCCTATGAACTTATTCATGATCATTACCTTTCTTTCTCACTGTTGATTTTGAACATCTACAATCCCTCAGACATGACTCCTTCTCAAACACCTTCTTCCGCTTCAGCGGAACATCATGGAATACCCTCCTTTCAGTTGAATTTCCCAGCCAAGTGCCAGAGCTCCCGCTCTATTTGGCTGTCGCCGTTCCAGAAATATGGACGCCCCGAATCCGGCATGATCCAGTCGACATCACGCAGACATTCGCCTGCGATTTCTTACTGCGAACGGATTGCTCCGCTCATGAACTAAATGTTTCAACAGGAGAAGGTGAACTGAGTTTATAAACATTTCGATTAGGACATGGTGTGTATGGCCCCGCATGGCCCAACACACTGAAGGGTTGTTGTCACCACTTCAAAAAGGCGAAGCTTTATAAAGATTCGTGTCTTTATAGTGGGGTGTCAGCTCACCCAAAAGAGGCGCGTTTCTTTACGTACCAATACGTATACCTATTAGTAGGGTAGGACTGATCGCTTAGGAATATGCGGAATACCTCACCAGAAAAAATCATCATGATTGGCTCATGTAGAGTCTCCATATTCCGGAATCTGGTATGGGTGGAAGGTAAGGAAATCGAAATTCCAAAACTGGTTCTGGAAGTCCGGTACAAGGACAAGCATGGCCACTGGTGCGGCACCCCGGCCATTAGCTTGCGGGAATTGCCAAAGGCAATTCTGGCGTTGCAAAAGGCGTTTGACTACCTGACTGACAGTGCCCCGGACAAGGAATCCGCGTAATAAGCTATTTCTCTTTGATTGCGCCGTACGCTTCACCCACCGCCTCATCGCTGGGATTGAGATAAACGCTGGTGGCCCGGAGTGTCCTGTGACCAACCTGTTTCTGGACGATCGGCAGGGGCAATTTATAGTTGTGTATGAAATGCATTACATGACTATGTCGAAGACTGTGTACCGTGATCTGGTGTAGTTTTCGGCCCTTTGAGTCCTGGCCGTACTCTCGGTTGAATCCCGCCTTGATGACATAGCGCTGGAATATCTGGCGAACCCGGTTTTCACTGTAATGCCTGGTGGATCGCTTGGAACGTCTGAAAAGGTATTCATCCGGATTAGTCACACTTTCCGTCCGTTTCAACATCCGGCCCTCCCGCCTCAGCATGCTTTTGATCTCATTTATGACCCCAGCCGGCAGGTGACTGGTCCTCATGTGGCCGGTCTTGGTGTTGTCCGCCGGAATGAATACGCTACATCGATTGAAATCGAGATGTTTGATCTGGATACGAACAAACTCCCCGACACGGCAGCCCAAGTGGTAGATCATGCGGAACATGAGTTTGTGCCGGTAATCCTCTATATAATCGAGGAGTTTCTGCCATTCATTCAGAGTCAGATACCGTATGGTTTCGCCAAAACGCTCATATTTCTTTGAATGCTTCACATTTGACGCTTTTGCGCCGGTTTCAGCCCGTTTCACGCTTGGGAATGCTTCGTTTTCGTTCATTTTCTTCACACTAGTTCACAAATGTGAAGTTGAGGGCCTTTTTATACCTACCGGTCGCAGGGCGAAAAGTGAGAGATATGGGTTTTATGGCCATGGACTGTTTTACTGCACCTATAGGGGGGGGAATGCAGGGGCCTGGGCATACCCTCGAGGCACATAGGAAATCATGACGGCAATGTGCCGCCTCTTTGGAACCGATAACTTTATATACCCCGTTCGCGTTGTCATCTCATAATGACACCACACACCAACCCACAAAAAGGATCGCCGCTAGAGAATACGCTTTCGCGGATTCTGGAGAAGTTGTCCGATATGGATTCGTCGATGGACACCGTTCTTGACAAGGTCACCAGCCTTGACGAAACAGTGGACGCCATCTACAACACGGTTTCCCTTAACCGGGAACCCTCCTATCAACGGGACGATTTTCTCGAACCATACGACTGAAAAGCCGCGCCCGCCCTTTGCCGACCGACAGGTTTATATAGGCGGGCCGCCTTTTCATGAGCATGGAATCGCAATGCATTCCGCAGTTAGTCGCGGCAATCAGGATCCAGTATGAGAAAGTTAAGGAGCTCGCCGCTTTTGCTTCGCTAAAACAATCGGAGTTCCGCCCCGGCGATCACATGTCGCTTGTCGGATTCATGGAAGCGGAAGAACAGCACCGGGTAGAATCCTGCATCCTGGACGGGCACGCCCAACTACTCGAAACCCTTGTCGTCGAGCAGAATTTCCGATTTGATGCCGATACCCGTCGACTGATTGATGCCGTCCGTCGTAATTCTTTTCTTTAAGCCGCGCCCTGAAGAGGGGCGCACGCCTGTCATTTGCTGTCGCGTCGCTGTATTTGAAATCGCTGCCATTTTTCTTGTCTGGAATCCCGTCAGCCGACGGCATTAATGACCGAAAGAGTTATAAAGGCCATTCCCGTCGGTTGCCCGAGGTGAAAAAATGGGAAAAGGAAGACCATCCAAATGTCCAAAGTGCGGAAGTTTGCGTAGCGTTGCCAAGGGGTTTAAGTACCGGGCTGACGGTAAAGCGAAAGACAAGAAATGCCGTGACTGTGGACGACGATATCTAGTTGAAATTCATACACTGTAAGCGCGGCCATGCCGCTGGATGCAGGACTGGATAATTGCAACAGCGGGAGCCCCGTCAATATTTCTTGCGCCGATGCGGGCGACTATGTCGGTCAGTTCAAAACCAAAAAGTTTATAAACCCTTTATGCGTCATATTCTTATCACTACGGAATGACAACATGGTGGACTATACTTTCACAACAACCGACGGGCGGAAAATTACCGAGTACCGTCCCTTCAGCCTGAGCTATGCGGTCCTTAATACGCCCTGCCTATATGATGATCGAAATATGCCGTATAACGCCCGGAGTGAGAGTTATGCCCTTGGCGCGGCCAAGCCAGATCTCTTAGGAAAACTTACCGGTCAGAAACTTGCCTTTGATTCTTACACGCTTACGTGCCTTAAACAGCTTGTTACAGAACGAACCGCTCTGCGGGACCGGAACCGACGGGAACTCTCCGGGCGACTTAGCGACATTTCAGGGTACATTTCACTTTGCCGACAATTGCCCTCCCCATCCAACTATGCCCGAGCCGTCCAATTGGACCGGCAGAAACTCGACCTCGAACAGCAGATCAGGGAAGAGGATTTGACCCTGTGGCGGGATGTCAGCGAATTGAGACGGGAACTCATCCTGGCAGGTAAACAATACGAGGCCGGTCAGATCAGGGCCGAATTAATGTCCTCATTCCCTCATGATGAACACGAAAAATATGGCAACCCAGGCGTTTCAGGCGAAATGTATGGCGCTGAAACCTCTTCTGGGTAGAAAGATAGATGATCTGTGGACCGCTTATCTGTTTCAGGATGAAGACGGGAAATTAGAGCTATCGGAACAATTGGATCTCTTGCTTGGCACCAACCTCCATGCCGATGTTCAGGACACCACGCCAATCTTTCATCCACCGTCTGCCGATCAGGCTGCTGGTGATATCACGCTAGGCTGGGTTCACTATAACGGAAAGGATCGATGTCCCTTCGGCCTCCGGAGAATGGAACTCGCGCAGCATGTCAGCCTGGTAGGCCGAACGGGAAGCGGAAAATCGAATGCGGGCTACTTGCTGGCCATGAATTTGAACAAAGCGGGCATCCCCTGGCTATGCCTTGACTGGAAGCAGTCCTGGCGAAGACTCAAGAACCTGCCGGGTCTTGAGGAACTTCGTGTCTACACCATCGGTCGTGACGTTGCGCCCCTACGGATCAACCCATTGATCCCGCCCGTCGGCATCGATCCCCGCCAGCATTTGAAAGCCCTTGTCCAGGTCATCAATGCCGCGTATTTCTGCGGTGCGGGTGTCGAGTATCTGCTCACCTCAATCATTGATGAACTATACCTGAAGCACGGCGTTTATGATGGCAAGGTAACCCGCTACCCGACATTTCGGGATGTGATGGCCATTCTGAAAACACTCCCGTCGGCCGGCAGAGTCAGCTTGTGGTTGTCATCGGCCATCAGGGCCGTACATTCCCTTTGTTTCGGCGCCATGGATGGCATCGTGAATTCAGGGAACAATGTGACCATTGATGAATTATTGGCCCGCCCGACGGTACTTGAGCTTGAAGCCCTCAGTCATGCCGACAAACTCTTCTTCTCGGAAATGCTGATGCTCCAGATTTACTCACACCGGATGGTCAGGAACGAGCGAAACCAGATCAAGCATATTCTCATCATAGAAGAGGCCCATCACCTCCTTTCCCGCCTCTCCCAGCATTCCGGGCAGCCAGCATCCATCGTCGAAGTAATTTTCAGGGAAATCCGAGAAATGTCGGAAGGAATTGTGTTTCTTGACCAGATGCCGTCCGAAATCAGCAAGACCGCACTGGCCAATACTTACACCACCATCTCCATGAACCTTAAGGGGAAGCAGGACGTGGCCACTATCAGTGCCGCCATGCTTTTACAGGATGATCAGGCGCTGGCACTGGGGACTATGGAAATCGGCAAGGCGATTGTGAAATTGCAGGGCCGGATCAAGGAACCGTTCATGATCCGGGTGCCGGAGATGAAGATTCCCGCCGTGCCGGTCACGGATGATGACATCAGGATGATGATGGCTCCCCATATTCGGGTCACCGAACAACATGAGGCATCGCCACCGCTCCAGCTTTCCGATTCAGAAATGAGGTTGCTTCAGGATATTGCCGTGGCACCGGAGTCCGGAACAGTTGCCCGGTACACAAGGCTGAGTCTCTCAGGCCGGCAGGGCGACAAGGCCAAGCGCGCGCTCATTGATGCGGGCCTTGTGGAGGAAAACGAACGGCTCACCCAAAAGGGAAGAACGAAGAATGCCCGGCTGACGGATGCCGGGAAACGACTTTTGGAAGAAATGATGCCGGGAGAGTAGAGAGACCTCAGTGAACACGTGGATGGGGTCAGATTAAGTTGACGGCGCAAACCACCACCATATTTCATGAATTTAACCGCTGTTACCCTTGAGTAGTACCGGAAGATTTATAAAGGGACGCTGACTGAATAGGTAGGAGTAGGCCGATACATAGGCGAGAGGAGAAAGAATAGGTAGCTTGGCCGCGACCGCAAGCCATCGTCCCTGCATTTTGCCATCATTTCCGGAATTCCGCCTACGCCACATCTATTTCTCCATCAGAATGAATCATGCATCCCTCTGCATCATCCGACTGGGTTGACGTGTTCACCGCACTCTCTCTACTCCCTAGAAATTCACTGAAATCGCCGATTCATAACACCATCAAGTTCCCCAGCCGAGACGAGTGGCTCCAGTCGGTTGGTGAATGTCCGGTCCACTTTTGCAGTAACCAGCATGATCACGCCCAGGGAGGACAAGTACCCAAGGGTCGAATAGAACTGAGTATAACCATAGGGTTCCTCCCGGTAATCACGGGAAAGATGGACATACCGCTGGTAGATGGACTTGACCAGTTTTGTGGGTTCCAGATAGGCGGCCTTGAGAATCAGGAGCGCCTTCTCATTGAGACTTTCCAGGACATCCGTCACCACGTTCTCCCTCGCTTTCTTGAAACAGTCCAGGACCGTCATGCCCTGGTTGGTGGCGCAGTAGAGCAGGGCCTTGATGGCCACCCGGACATCGCCATTGGTGCTTTTGACTGTCATGGCCGCGATCTCCTCCAGAAGACCGGCGTCCACCTCATTGAGGCCAGTCCGCGCCCGGTCTTTTAGGATCTCCAGTATTTCGGTGGCGCAGTAGTTCCGGAAGAAAATGGTTTCAGGTTGGAGGGAGGAGCGAGTGGATTCATCCAGGCTTCTCAGGAACCGGGGGTTGTTGCTCAGCAGCACCACAAAGTACCGGTTGCGGCTACGTGAGAGGAAATACAGCACATCCTTTCGGATATCTTTCTCCCCCAGTAGGTCGCTTTCGTCGAGAACGATGACCGCGTTGCCCGGGATTTCACGCTCAAACTTTTCGCAAAGTTCAGAATAGGCATACCCCCTTGGCCGGACTTTCAGGATATGGGCCAGCACCTTGAAACTGGTGTTATGCACCCTGCAGTTCACTCCGTGGAATGGGAGTCCGAGAGTGGTTCGAAGCGCCCGCTCCAGGTATCGCATGGTGAGGGTTTTGCCGGAGCCCCGGGGGCCGGTGACGACCAGATTGCGGGGAATCCCGGTCTGATGGTATTGGACAATGGAATCGATGATTCGTTTGGTCTCTGGCCGGATGAATGGGGCATCGGGGATGTAACCGAAGTCAAAGACTTTGAAATCCTTTACGCCCGACGCCGCCTGTTTGGCCTCCTGACGCGATTGCTCAATGTATGCCCGCAATTCCTCCTGTCCCATGTTTGATTATGACGCATTCACCTCACCCATCCCAATCGGCGGTGGTTAATAAACCTTTCGGTTTTCAGGGGTGGAATAATTAATTTCCGCCAAAATGATTAATTTCCAGTCACTTCTCATTATTTATTTTCTCACCCTGAAATTAATTTAACTCCTTACTTTTAAGCATCTTACGTAAAATAATCAATTATCTCCTCCACCGACACGTTTCCTCCACCGCGCGAACACAAAACAGCGCGCGATCGTCGTCGTCTCCCCCGCCCGCAGGCGGGGTTCCCCTATATTCATCACCACCAAAGCAATCTGTCTCACAACCCGTCTCACGTTCGCGCGAACGCAAAATAGCGCGCGCCGTCGTCCGTTCCCCGCCCGCAGGCGGGGGGGCATCAGCCCCATAACTTGCGTGCCGTAGCACGCCAAAAATCTACCCTTTGACCGGAGGTCAAATACCACCGTCCCGTTGACACGGTCCGTCAACAGCCGGAGGCTGACCGGGTCACCATAAGCTCCCTCATGCCCTCGGCTTCAGAGCGGCACCTCGAAGCCATCGGGGCAAGAGCGGAAGCGTACATACCTCAAGACCGCAAGCCATTGGGTTGGGGTTGAGCATACCCCGCGAAACCTCCCCTTGGGTTGGGGTCGAAGAGGACTATTCCGTCCGCCCGTCCACACGCCACCATCCAAACCCAGGTTCCCGTCACATCACAAAAACAAGACAACGCCCCGACGGGGGCCCCCGTCAAGGCGTCGCCAGTTCCCCTCTTACCAACTTATATATGGGTAGGGCTTCAGCCCTTTCCTCTGTTTCCTGATTCCCAGTTCAAAGAAACTGTATACCGAATCAAGCCACGATACCGCCCACCGGAACTCGTCAATTTCGCTGGTTTGTATCCAGCCCCCTCCCGGTATGGCATTCCTGATAACCTGCGTTATAGCCCCAGCCGTTTCCCGCTGTTGTTGCAAAGTCTCATGTTGCTGCCCCTCCTTTTCAAAGGGCTCATTTTTGGCCACGCTCGCCAGATACCGGAATCCAAGTTCGTTCAACTGTTCATAGTTTCCCTCGAAGTCATATTCTTCCCTGGACTCCCCGGTCCAATACTTTTCGGGGAATAGTAACCTCAGGATATGTTCCTCAAGCACCATGCCGATACTGGCTCTCAAGTAGCCCTCTTCGCCGGCATCAATGGCACATCCAGTACACTGGGCTTTCTGCTCCTCCTCTGTCTTGGTATCCCATTCCAAATAAACATCTGTTCCCATTTTGTTTTCATAAACCTCCTTTCATTTATTAATGCCAGTCCATCATCCAGTTGCATCTCATGCACAAATGCACCTGGTGACCTTCCGAATCATGAACCCCGACTTGGCCTTTGGGTTCACCGCACGCGGCACACTCCACCCCCAGGTTATTCGGTTGCCCGAATATCAGCTTGAGAGACTCACGCGCCGCCTGCCTTTCTTCTTTCGTCCGCTTTGACAGCGGGAGGAACTCAAATTCACAACAAACACCCCCCCGCCGCCTTTTGGCTGGTTCCATTAGAACCGTTTCGCCTGAACTATCGGCCTTTCCAACACCACCGGAATGGATTGCTCCGTTTCCAGCTTTGGTTTCGCCTCATTCAACCAGACAAGCACACCCTCACCGCTATAATCCGGCTCGGAGTCCTTGGCCTTCCTGTCATTCTGGAATGCCTTCAGGTACTTGTCCTGTCCTTCTACCTTTATTCTCAGGTAGAGATTCTTTTCTTCTGTCATTTTCTTCGCCACCTCCTTTCAGTACGATGAATTTAATGTCCCCGGCTGTCTCCCCGCCGGGCGGGCTGGGGCATACTATCCGCTCCCCAGTACGCGGTTTAATCAAACGCTACCAGACTGTATCCTCCCTCGGGGTTGCTCTGCCTCATGAAATCCCGAAACTCCAGCGCTTCGACTGGATTCTGGAACTCTCCAAGGGTATAGCCCCCGCTTACTAAACATATTGTGTTCATTTTCCACCCACCTCCTTTCATCATCCAGGCCACTACGTGCTGTTTTTCGTATCTCGGCCATGGTCTCCTTGCTCAGTACCAGCACAACGCTTCGGGGATTGAAGGTCCTCACCGCTGCCTCCTGGATTTCATGCTGTGTCATGTTCTCAAGGAATATCTCATGAACAACCGGCACGTTGCAGCGATACCGCCACTCGAACACATACCACGGCTCCATCATTCATCCCCCCCAAGCCAACGGTCAACGCAGTCGCTGCACCAGGCCCGATTTGCAAACACATGAACCAACTTCGCCTCAGGCTCGCTCTTCGGTTGGGTTATCTCCGCGTTGCACGCATCGCACAGCACTTCGATAAATGCAGCGATTTCCTTCCCGTTCAGGTACATATATCCGAATCCATCTGGGCGTGTTGCCTTGATGAACTCATCCACGGTGTAACTGACCACCTCTTCTTTTTCTTCATTCCTTTCCATAATTTCTTTTTCCATATTTAATTCCTGTTGCCTCAGTCTCTCCCCAAGGCCACAAGTATTACCGAGATGCGGAACCCGGCAGGGTGAGCACTGGCGGAATGCCAAACGAACGCAGTGAGTGAATGAAGCCAATGGTGAGTAAGCGGGCCTGACGCGGACAAAAACTCACCGGCAGGCGAAAATTCTAAAAGTGGGAGCCATCCGAAGGAATGGGGGAACCCTTTTACGATTTTCAGCGCACACGCCGCGGTGCAACCGCCCCAGCGGAAACTGATCACACAGCCGTCGTCACCGTCCGCGAACCCGGGAGGCGGCCGGCTAACAACGCCCGCGGAAGCGGAATTTCCCCATTACCGGACGCCGGAGGGCGAGCGGTCTCGAACACAATAAGAGGTGATGTTAAATCCATTGACCAGCATCAACGTCCCAGCCTACGCTCAAGTTCGTTCATAAAGGAATCCTGTGATGAAGGTAGCAATCATCGGTGTCGCCATATTTCTTGCCGGTCTGACCGTGGTTCTCTGGTTGTGCTCCCGGTCGCGCCGAACGATTCCGCCAACCCACCATGCCACCGGTGTGCTTTACGCGTCTTTCCTGTTGGCGTTCTTTCTTGCAGCGCTGCTTCTGCTTGGGTCCTTGACCTGCTTGAGACTGTGTTATGAGACGAGCTTTACAGTGTTGCGTGTCGCAGCGGGCATCGTACTCGGCATGACACCGGTAATATTGCTGCTTTCATCACGTCGGCTTTGGCTTGCGTTACGGGGGATATACAGACAGCACCCTGCACCACCGGCCGTAGCCCCACAGATCGACCGTGAGGTAGGAATGGAGGTTGAGCAACTGGTCTCACAAATGGCCCTGCCTGGGTGCATCACACTTGCCACCCTTCCTGATAACTGGGTGTCACCCCGCGTGACGGCGAACGCTTCCGGATCAGCTTCATTGTTAATTCCGCAGAATCTTACGGCAATGTGTATGGTTGCGTGCCATGGCAATAAAACACTTGGTCGCGCCCTTCTACGTCTTATCCTGGCCCACGAACTCAGCCACGTTTCGGCGCTTGATATTCATCTCATGCCTCTACTTGCAGTTTTCAGGGTTGCCTCGCTTGCCACCGCCGCAGGTGTAGCGTTCATTCTGTTCTGTTTCCGGCTCGCACCGGATTCAGCCACCGCGCAGGTGCTCTATCCCGCCTTCTTCCTGTGTGGCATGGCCGGCGTGCTTGCACTCATGGCGGAAATATGGATAACCCGTGTGCGGGAGGCGACCGCAGACGCGTCTGCATCCCTATTTGTGACGCCCTCGGAGCTGTCCCCCCTCCTGATGTCAGATGACGGCCCGGCACCTCTCGAACGATTTCTTTTCTCGCTCTCCTCGGCAGGCACCAACAAACAATCGCTGTCCTGGTCAATCGCGACCAGTTTGAATTTCGGCATGCCACGACATGGAATCACCATGTCAATCACCCGGCTGCGTGAATTAACCGCCCGTCGGCAAGCCGCCCTTACAGAGGGCACGTACCTGCTTCCGAAATATCCCTGGCGGCAGCATCTCTTTGCCTTTTCGTTCGCCATGTCATTCGGCGCCATCTTTTACATCTGTGTAGCGGACCTGCGTCGCATGGTGGTCATTTTCTACAATATTCCGCATCTTGTGGACGGGAAGTGGGACATTGTGGCAATGAAGACGCAGTGGGGTGGCACGGCGTCTATGATCTCGACCGCTGCCTTCGTCCTTGCCCCATTATCAGGCGCCATAGCCGCAAGCCTGGTGCTTTGCCTCCCACTGCGCGACTCGTTTTCGGAAAGATTGTCAACATCGCGATTCCAAGTCCGCTCACTTATCGGGATCCTCCTTATGTGCGGAATCGCAACCAGCATGCTTGTGTCCTTCGCGCAGCCTTTGATTCTTCCAGCCGCCATTCCCGATGATGTTGTGCCGGTATCGATAATCCCCTGCTGGGGTTTGATCAGTTTCGTTGGCCTGGCGGCAATTGGATGGGTACGTATTCGGCAATCAGGAATATTGGACGACTCCACCCGCCTCACTATGTTACTGACCGGGAAAGCTGCCGCCTTCGCACCACTGGCCGTAGTAACACCTTTTGCTTTTCAGAACCTCTCCACACCCGGCTCGTATGTGCTCATGCTGGTTGCAATGTGCGTTGCGTCCCTGTTCTGGCATTCAAGGTTGTTTTCAGGCCTGGTTGACTTTGGATATCTGGGGCGTGAATGGCTTGACTATCGGGTATTACTCCGGCGGAAACAACTGACCGTCATTCATCCATCATGCCGCAAGCTGCTCGCAAGATCTGATTTCCACATGGGAATGATTGATGGCATTGTTAAATCCACGATTCCACCGTTCGCTCTCGCTGCAATAGGTTATAGGGTGGTCTTGAAGATTGACTCCATCATTCACGCTTCTCTGGATTCGGGTCATGCGGGTGCATTTTCGCAACTTATCGGCGACTTTAGCAAAGCCGCCAACATATCAACACTGGACGCACAACTGGGGCTTGTCTTGCTTGCCATATTCATCCTGCTCACACCTTGGATGCTGTTTGGCTCCATGCATGATGGCCCGACTCCATTTACAATCATATCCAAGATGTGTACGCTGTCCGAGTTGTCCTCGCGAACGGTAACTCGACTCCTCCCCAAAGAGAAATCAGGCGAGGTCTGCCAATTACTTGAAAGTAGCGCATCAGGTGTCGTGGCGAATTCGCTCTGTGCCGTGAGCATTCCGTGTTTCAAGACGACATGTGATGTGATGATGATCTGTCACGGCATTATGGCTCCCGCACTCCGGGAAAGAATGACCGTGTTGGTTATGAGGCACGCCGGATCCAACGGGGGCTTCGGCTGTGAACCCGGCGCACTACCCGACCCACTCCACACGTTTGCCGCGCTCCGATATCTGGCCGCAACCGATCAACTGACGGACGACACTGCCAAGTCACACCTGCCCTGGCTGAAGGGGAGAATTACGGCGTTTGCAAACGAACCTCGCGAATTGCCCGCACCTGCGATTTTGGCCGAACTGAGCCTTCTGCTCGAATGTGTTACGCTGTTTCCCGGCGGGATCCACGCCGCACTCTCCCCAGAATTGCGACACCAAATCTTCACCATCATCACCCAAGCGTGGCACCGAAGCACGCGCAGTATTTGCGAAACCCGTGACGCACTTGTTGCCGCCCAATGCCTAGACACCCCGGAAAACGTCAGTTTCCATGACGAAGTGCGTACCCCGTGGTTTGAACTGAACGAGCCACTCATTGTCCAGATGGATCCCAAAACGCAACTGGAACCCCTCCTGAACCTGGTGGAAATCGCAGCCATCCTTCATCCTGACAACTACCTGATCCGTGACACCATCCGACGGGTGGCATCGAATCTCCAAAAGGTACACTTGCCTGGATAACGGCAAGGTATCGCGGGTGGCAGGAGCATAATCTTGCGTGTTCCCGCCTATATTGGTATCCATTTTGCAGTCGCATTGAACCTGAGACATTTTTTAACTGTGAGCGACCTGTATGGATACATTTATCCCAGTGAATGTGATCCGCGCCATCGCGGAGGATTACGTCAAGGAGAACATTCCTGACGAGTATCCCTATTTTGATCTGCTTTGGGAGCAAAGCCGGCTCCCCCTCACCAGCCCAGTGACAACGGCTGATAATACTCAATCCTGGATCGAGCGGCTTCTCTCGATATCCCTTAACTTCCATAAGACTCAGTCGTTAGCAATTCTTACTCCCGCTGTCATCCTGACTGTCAGTGCCATAGCCGCGGAATTCGGTGGAAAGATTGCCATACCGCCAGCCGCAAAACTCTCCGAAGCCATAAAACTCTGCGCAAAATCCTTCGGCGTCCCCACCGTCAAGGCTGAGGAAATGTCACGATCACTGGTTCCATTCCTCACGGAATCATTGAAGAAGCTTTCATCACATGATGTGTCTGATCCTCAGCCGACTCCTCCCTCCGCCACACCATTCATTGCATGGACGGCCGATAAGCACGGAATACCACTGAAACGGAAACCGTGTGACGCAGATGCGGTGTCCGACCTGCTACGGCAGCGGGACCGTTTCGATATCCTCATCCACTCGCGTAAAGTGTTTGTGCGCCAGAACGGGCGTGCCTCTGTGCCGGTCGATATGGAAAGCGTGATGGTTTCATTGTTAACGCTCTTGCTCCGATATAAGCCTCACGAACTGACTGCCATCGAGCTTTATGAGAACGCTTACCGCTCGGGCGAGGGCACTCCGCAGGCGGCGAAAACAGGTTATGACGAAAAGGATATTCTCGCCAACTACCTGCGTTCCCCGCTATCCCGATTGCGGCGCGACATTTTGATCGAATCGTTCGCCGTCGAGAATAAACGTCTATCAGGTTACCGCTGTGAGGGCGAATTTACCCACTGCGTTATTCTGCCCTCTGCAGATGAGTCAAAGATGCGGGTAGCCCGGCTCGAATAGTAGCCAGGCGCGCACGCTTTTTTTGCCTTCCGCTTAAAAACCGACGTATTTTACCTGCGCTTACTCGCAGGATCTGCTCGCTGCATGCACTCCGCGCAAATCATGTGCTTCTGCATGCAACATCCCGCAACAAATCCTCCATACCTCCGCAACAAAATGTCGCGCCGCCTAAGATAGCCTTTTCCCAGATGAACGAGAGCGGGAAACGCCGCTCCCAAATCAAAGGAAAAGGTGAACGGGGTATGAAAAGCAAATTGAATGAGAATGAGGGCGGGCAGAAATATAACACTCAGCCCTCTCCCACCGCCAAATGGGATGCGATTTCTGAAAAGCTTCAAGGATTCGGTCCCGAGGAGCGTTCCGTTGACACGTCTGCTTGCACATGGCGGGTCAAGTTGCCTGAACTTTACCTGGATAAAGAGATCGGATTTGCGGAACTCCTCAACGAACAGTGGCTACTGACTTATCGTGATGAAAACTTTCTTGTTGCGATTCCCGCCGCCTTGAGCCGGGAGTATCTGGACGGGTTGCACCACGAGTTGTGCGACAGCGGCTTGGTCTCACTCGATACCTTTAAGAAATTGCATGAAACATTGATTTACCGACTTAAGCTGGATTGTCGTTTCCGATGGAACATTAACGAGCATTTGCAGCGACATTTAGCTGGCGATACCAAAGGAGGGTGCCGGGTTACGTTCCAGACACGGGGGGCCACGATTGAGATCCGTACGCTCGGGCGGTACTGCCAGGAATTGGCGCGAGCCCATGCTGAAATGTGCAGCGTGAAGGCAGGAATAAATCCCAGACTGTCCCAATAACTCCCGAAAATGTTTCGGATTTGCCCGGTAAAGCCCTGTGACCGTCGGGTCAGTAAGGGTGCAAAGTATATGCAGATCGGAGAACAAAACATGAATACGCAAGGTAATGAAGTTATGACGAGCTTGAACACGAGCGGTTTTATGCTGCTCGTGATTGCAGGGCTCTATGCCTTGGTTCTGTTTCTTCTCAAGACTTACTTTGGAGGCTCACGGATTGGCTTGCGGTTCCTGGCCGCAATCGAGGCATTGGGTGCAGCGTGGTGGGCGCTTTCGTATATCCTGAAACTCGTCCCCTTCTTGAATAATCAGGATGGAAAGCAATTCGTGTTCATGGCCCTGACCGGCAGCTTCGTCGCGATCGCGCACCAGATGATCAACACTCCATCCAAATCCAAGTTGGGAGGTGGAATATGACTGTCACTGGTGGAAATGTGAATGTTCGGCGCCTGATGACTCTCGGGCCTACGCTCAATACCACAACAATCCCGCTCTCTTCTGAGATTCGTGAGAGTGTTGGTCCAGACTTGCTCGGCGGCGAAATGGTCACCAAAAGTGTCGACACAGTTGAGGATTATTTCGGCACTCCCGTTGGGGCTGACACACCCATGAAGTTCAGTAATGATTTGAAACTGTTCATTGCCGCGATAAACGCCTTTGAGTGCGTCAATTGCTCCTCAATCTTCTCGAAACTAAGATTGGCAAAACTGATTGCAGTGGAGCCGGATTCGGTAACCGCAAGCGAGCAATCAGGTAAACTGGGTGTTTGCTCTGACTGTTGGGAAAAGGGAAAACAACGCCGGATGTGGGCCTCCATCTTCCAAATACCCATTACTATCCTGCGCTTAATTATCATCCCATTCTTGACTCCTCCGCCGCCGCCGTCCATTCCTCCTCCTTCGCCACCACCGGCACCCCGTTCGCCGCCTTCCCGTGGCGGGACCGCCATATCGATCTTGATTGCCGCTGGACTCCTCGCCTGCACGACTGTCAAAGCGATGATTCCAATAACAGGATGTGATGCAACGGAAATGAGAGGTGCAATAATGAATAATAAGGAATACCAATCCGCCGCTCAGGCAAAGGCGATTCTGATGTTGATCCAGGAGGCCAGATCCCTTGGGCTCGATAATCCTAGCATGAGCATGGAAGGGGTTCGGCGTATTACTAACATCGAGCGTGGACTCAAATCCGGCAATATCCCTGAATATGATCTCAATGCGCTCGCAAGTCTTGTGGCACGCGCGCGGAAAATCATAATTCCTATGGAATGGCGCGTCGCTTTTGCTCAAAACCCGCCTCCTGACATTATCGGCGAGGGGGATATTCATCCCTTCACTTTATTGGATGGGACTCCCGTTGGGTTGACGTTCCTTGAGATGGCGGAGGCCATGCGTTCAACGGGCCGACCAGGATCCAGTAAGTCGACTGGGGGTTGTGCCGTTGTCGACTGTTCAATCGGTGGTGGTAAGTCTGTGTTTTTTATCGATAGCAAGGGAGACGGGCAAGCAGATTATCTCTGTCGGAAATATCCCGGACGCGTCATCAAGGTGCGGATTGGGCGCCTCGATAAACCCTTTTTCAACCCCTGGCAGTGGGTAGGGGTGAATCGGGATTATTTCTTAACTGTTTCTAGTCGGAAGGATTCGCGCATCGTGCTCGATGCAGCTATCGAGATTGGGATGAAGCAGAACACGCTGAGTGGTGTTTGCGAACTCACGCATTCACAACTGATGAGAATTGTGAAAGACAGAATTATCCCGACTGATTACCGCTCCATTAAACCCGAGTTCTTCCAGTCTATTCAAATGTCGTGCAACGACATTGCCCGTTCACCTCTTAGCCACCAGATCGCCTGCCAGCGCGGATACGACCTCAAGGAAATCGTAACGAAAGGCTACAGTGTTATTATTGATACGTCGGCTATAGCGGGCAGTACGCAAGAGGAATTCCTCGTCGTCACGTTGCTGGCGGCAATCCGACAGGAAATTATTAACACTCCCATTCTGCGTGCACGCCCCGGAACCCAAGTTATTTTCTTTCAAGATGAGGGTTCGAACTTAGCTGCGTCCTCGAAGGTTCCTGGCGGGTTGTCCGCCATTGTCCAACTTTCTACGCTCGTTCGGTCTAGTTCCATCTGCCTCTTCTTTGTTTACCACTCGATGAGCATCGCTCACCCAGTTCTTAACGCTGCGGGAATATGGATGGTTTGCCAGATTTTTGACGGGAATGACATTTTCACGGCAAAAAGGACGTTTGCCCTGACCGACCAGCAGGCCAAGGCTCTCACAACCTTACCCAAGGGTGTGGCCATGATGCGCATGGGGAACAGGTACACCGAGCCTTTCCTTATATCGTATCCCCGTATCCCTGACGCCGTGAAGATGACTGATGCGGAAATTGATGCCAATAACGCCCCGATCCTGGCAACATTGCCGCCCATCGTCCCCGAGCATTATCGGAGATTACCGGTGCCGGTGACCGTGACACCGCCGGTCGCTAGTTCGCCAGTTCCGCCCGCAGTTTCAGTGGTGACGCCTTCGTCGGCTCCGGTTGCTGCGCCTGTTGTCACCACACCTACAACGATGCCCAGCGCGGTGGATAATGATTTCCTCGCCATTATGAGGGACATTGCCTCAAACTTATTCCTCAACGTCAGCGGTCGCGCGGCACATTTGACGCTGCCCTCGGGTAAGGCACTTACATTCAAGGAATTACGACCTATCCTTGATGAGCTCAAGGCCCAGGGTTTTGTTGACGACGTGACCGTTCAACTATCTCCACGTGGTGCGCCCAGCCTGATGCACTTCCTTACGGCTGAGGGGTATGCCGCCATTGGATCCGTCTATAAGCCATCCCGCAGTGGCTACAAACATGATTGGGGTCAGAGACTAATAAAGGATCTTTTGGCGGAGAAATCTATTTCCGCGACGCTGGAAATGGCGCTACCAGGCACCAGCAAGGTTGTCGATGTTGGATTCATCTGCCCGGTGACAGGATTGCCCATTGCAATTGAACTGCCAACCACGACATTCGATTCCGAGCCCGATCAGGCGGAGCGCGATCTGGCCGCCGGGTGGGCCAGGGTGATCGAGGTTTGTTTTAACAAAAATGACCTTGAGAACCTGGAGAAGACTTTTGCCGCTAGGTCCTCAAGTCCCGATTCGCGAATCAAACTCTCATTGATGGCCGGGCTCAAGGCGGTAACGAGCCTGCCCGAAATCTACGACTCCAGTGATTTTGTCTTCAAGGTGAAGACAAGTAAACCCAGAAACAAGAAGGACAGTGCAATATGAAAAAACGGTACGTAGACATGAATGAAGTGAACTCCAATAACGGCAGTGTGAATCCGCAGAGCGGAAATACTGTTGCTAATGATGCCCCCACCCAGGGGCTCATTGTGAGGCCGGAACGCCATATTCGTCCGGGGTGTTTGAAGCTTGGCATTTCGGTTGACCGGACTGGGTCTACGAAAGCCTTCACGAAAGGTGTTCCTGAGATTGCCGAGAAAACGTTGCGGTCACTCGAGGGAACCATCTCCAAGTTGGATATCGATTTGTGGTCACACGGAGATGAGGACTGCGATGAATTGCCTATCCAGATGATTCAATCAGGCTCGGTGGACCAGGTGATCGATGCCATCGGAAAGATTGAGTATGGCGGGGGTGGCGATCTTGAGGAAACTCACGCGACACAGGCGCAGCGGATCCTTGATGTTACGGCATGGGGCACACGGTTGTTGTTCTGCCGGAACGTTGCGCTTTTCTTCCTGACGGACGACACCAAGCTTTTGCCGTCCGGCAAGTCTCTGCGGGAACTCGGCAATGAGTATAGGGCCAAGGGCGTGAAGCTGGTTCTGGTCTCTCAGGCCACGGACAACCTCAAAGAACTCGTTGAGGCGGCTGGTGGGTTCCTGATTCCCATCTCCAATAATCCGGATGAAGCCGAGATCAAGAAGGTCGTCACTTCGCTCAGCGCCACGCTGACGATGGCGGTGAATGCTGCTTTCGGCACGACCCCGATGCCTGCCGTTGTGTCGTAGCCAACTGTATCGATAGGAGTAATGAAAATGACCTCAAACATTGTGACTCAAACGTTAAGGGTGATCCCCGATGTGAAGCGGCGCCACGGGGTGGGTGGGGACGTCAAACAGGAAGTGATTGTCATTGTTGACACCTCCCCCTCCATGGAAGGGGAAAAGGCCAGGCAAGCTCAGGCGGCCTGCGAGGAGTTGAACGACGAATTGGCCAAGCCGGTTAACAATAACGGGTTCGTCGTTTCGGTGATTCACTTCAATGAGACGGCAATTGTGGCTAATCCCTGGACTCTGGCCCCGAAACTGGTCGGTAATATTCGCGCGTTAGCCATTGGTGCTTACACGAATATGACGGCGGCCTTGGTACTGGCGCGGAGTGAACTCGAAAGCCACAAGCGTGATGCTGGTGAGCAGTACCTCCGCCCGGTCGTCCTTTTCTTTACCGACGGATGCTTCACTGATGGCGGTTCACCAGTGGAGGCGGGGGGTAGCTTGAGGGATAAGGCTGACCTGGTCACGGTGGCGTTCGGGGATGATGCCGACGAGGTGCTGTTGCGGGAACTGGCCACCTCGCCCCAGCATTTCTACAGGGTTAACAGTGGAGCCGAATTACGCATGTTCATGGCCAGGGCCGGGATGACCATGACGATGAGCATGGCACAGCGGAGGGATGCGACACATTCCCTGACCTTGTTGAACCGCTAGTAGAAGCCGAAACAGGGGCCTTTGGCTCCTGTCTGCCGGGAATGGTCTCCCGGCACTGACGAGGTAGACCTTAAAATGAGGTGAATTATGAGAACTTTACCAGGAAATGATGAGTGTGAAGGTTTGGTTAATGATGGAATCGATCCGCGGCGTCTTCCCGTGGTTGTGGCGTCTTCGGTCAAGTCCAGCCCCAAGCCTGTCGTTAAACAGGCCCGTGAACCGAGGCCTAGCAAGCCGGTAAACAAGCCGATGCCGACTGTAGTTGATAAGGGTTGGCAGAGGGTTGAAACGCCACCGGCAGCCAAGGCCGTACCGACATTACCTGCGCCTCTCAGTGGCGACAACAGCCCACAGTTTCCGTTTTGGGCGATCATCCTGGTTGTGACTGTGGTCATAATTTTATCAATTATGGGAAAATAGGGAGGGTGTCATGAATGCGAAATTAATAAGTGTTGGAATGGGTTGTGTTGCCCGGCTATTGAGTTGTGGCATTGCCGTTCTGCTTGCAACAACGGCAGCCAAGGCAGGATCTTTGCCTTCGAGGGCGATGACGCCCCGTATTGATCCTGCCTGGCTAACAAACGTCACGGTTGATGTCTGGACCGATGGCCTGCGGGAAAGTGTATTTGAGTCCTTGTGCGCAACAGGTCTCGGGTGTGATCTGACGTGTGATCCAGTCATTGTCAGCATGGACGGTTCAGGAACATTCCGTCACAAGACATGTGGATGCAAACCGCTCTACATTCAAGGTTGGACGAACAGCATAGGAAAGATCCCGGCAATAATAAATGCCAAGGAGAGTCCGAAGTCACGGTCTCTAAAGAAGATTGGTAAAACCACCAAACCTGCTTCTGGCACTGGTGACGATCTGTCTGCAACGTCATGGGCACAGTTGCTCACTAATGAGGCAATATACGTCTTATTGGGGGTCGTGATCTTTGTGGCCATTTTGGTGCGCGAACAAAATCGCGGATCCGAAAATGGCAACAAGGCGAAAGGCACGAAAACCAAGCCGGAGTTTCAAAATGCTTTAGTCCCTACAGATTCACAGCAGATTCCGGATCATCGGCCCATGCCGGAGATGGTGACGATGCAAAAATGTGTCGAGAGGTTTGACCCAAGCAATATTCATGATCCTGACAAGCTTTTTGCTCAACTTGTTGATGAGGCCGTCTCGTCCGGGATTGTTCCCCCAACCGTTCCCGCTGGTCGTGACACCGCCGTTGCCACGGTTACAGGGAATGTCAGGACGGATAATCAAGACTACTGTCTGTCTTTTCAACTTGGCGGAATCACCACTATTCTGGTTGCTGATGGCTGTGGTGGAGTCAATTATGGTGCCTATGCTGCCTACGTTGCCGTTCGGGAGGCCGCCAGATTCCTGATCGATCAACAGCGCGTCAAAGTAAAACCGGATATTGTTCCACTTGCCCGCGATGCCCTGCTCCATGCCGCTGAGGCCATGGGGAAACTTGTCGAGACCGCGACAACCTCGTTTATGGGAGGCTTTAGAACGACTCTGATTGTTGTCCTGGCGGATGAGCGACGGTATGCCTTTGCCTATGCCGGTGACGGGGGCGGGGTCATTGTGCGCAGGAACGGCACCATCGAAAAGTTCCTGTTTCCTCAGAAAGCGGATCCCGACATTCCCAATGTAATTACCACATCACTGGGGCCTACGTTGATTGGGGAACCCGCGAGTGGAGCAGTGCCCCGTTACCCAGGTGATCTTATGATTACCGGGAGTGATGGTGTCTGGGACTATGTCCGGGATGACTATCCGCTGGCCGTGGTCCAGTACCTGGCAAAGGCCAAGGGCAATGTGAAGATTGCAACCAAAGCCGTGATTGTTCAATTAGAGAACTACGTTGATAAATACGGCCACGTCTGCAGCGATAACATCACACTTGGCATGATGGCAACGCCTGTTCAATCACTTGAGTCGTCCTGCGACATGGATGAAGACGAATCCTCACACATGAAAGAAACCTCAACCTTGAAGGAGTAAAAGCCATGAAAAACGACATTAGCATTGTAAAGACAGTTGAGGGGCGCACACTCGAACTTGAATCCGAAGGAATGGAAGGCGCCCAGGGGTTAGTTGTCAAAGGGAAGGATCTGGACACGCACGAGGAAATGGCGGTGAAGATCTTCCATCCCGTGAATAGGACTGCTGAAAATATAGTCCGCACGGAATACTTGTGTTCGCTGAAACTGAGCGAATCTTGCCCTGTTCTTGTCGCGCCCCTTGAACTTATCAATGACAACGGAGTCGTGGGATACATCATGACTCTTGTCAATGGTAAGCCCCTTCTAGTTTTCATCGAAGAGGCGAAGACCACGTTCATGCAAAACCTTGTCTGCTTGATTACGGTTATGCATGGGTATGTTCAACTGCACTCCCGGAAGATCAGTCATGGGGATATACGGGCCGGAAATGTGCTGGTCTGGATGGATGGCACTGTTCCGAGGCTCCGCATTATTGATTTTGATAATTTCAGTGCTCCAGGGATTCCAAAACCTACGTGCCTTGGTGACGAAATGTACCTGGCGCCGGAATTGTCTGATGCCTTGAATGCGGGTAAGCCGGTTCCTCCTGACTTGGGGTCCGATCTCTTTTCCCTGCGTATTATGGCCGAAGAGATCTTGATGCTGCGCCACCCTACGGCTGGCTACAAGGAGACTGAGGAGCTGTTTGTGCAAGCGATGTACGATAAATGGTTCTTCGATCCGGTCTCCTCCATTGTTCCCGAGGCAGGCTATCCTCCCAAAATCCTCAACGCCCGGCTTGCAAACCTGTTCAGACGCGGCATGAGCCGTACCCCGTCCAAACGTCCAACTGCGGCTGAATGGCTTGATGCGCTTCTGGTGTCATTGGGTGAAGTCTATATCTGTCCGCGTGATAAGTGCGGCTGGCCATGTCTCGCCGATGCTTCGAAAGTAGTCTGCCCCGGTTGCGGCAAACCTTTCCCGACAGTTTCGCTGGTGCTGCCGGATGGATGCAGGATTCCGGTTGTGAAAGGGTTTATGCAGATCGGCAGAAACGAATTGCGCGCTGGCGGGTCGGTTTCGACGTTGCATGCGATTGTCCGGAAGACCGGCCCTGCCGTGACTATTGAAAGCCATGGTCGCAATGGCACCTATCGGAGGCAGGATAATGGCAACTGGGAAAGGTTGGCGGATGGAAAGCCCATCGTTGTGCTGGCGGGTGACGTGTTGCGCTTTGCGGATGTGGAGGTGCATGTCGAATAGATTCGCTTTGGGAATCAGGCCGTATCCAGGATATCCCTATCCGTCCCTTGGGGCTCCATATTCGGCACGCCTGATGTTTGAGACCATTATGGTGAATCGAGGATCGAAATGAGGCTTGTGGATAGTGAAAAGACAAAGTTGATCGAATACTAAGAAAGGTGGTGCGTTATGAATAATATTCTGATCCTGATTCTTGCACTGGCGGGTTGGCTCTGTATGGCCGTGATTTTCGAGGCTGGTTACAGGACTCTTAAGCCGCAGTATGCCGGTGGCCTCCAGAAACACCAGTGGTGCTGGATCTGGTGGACGCTCCTGGGGGTCTTGGCATTTGCTACAAGTGGCCCTGCGGGCTTGGTTCAACTGGGTTTTATCTTCTGCCTGGCCGCCGGGCACATCCGGAAGTGTTGGGTGAAGGAAGACGTTATCCCGCTACTGGAAATCATCAGAAACATTCCCGCCGCGCTTCGAGCTGTGTATGAATCGTTTATCAACAACCACCTGAAAGGAACCTGACTATGACTATATTTCCCCTGATCGTGCTTGTGTTGTGCATCGCCCTTGCCGCCTTTTTTGAAGTGGCCTACAACTTCATAACCAAACGGTGGAGTACTCCGGCGGATAGAACTATTTGGACGTGCATCTTATGGCTGCTGGTCGTTGTTATGACGTCAGTGTGTCAGCTCATCCCTCATAAACCGCCCGAATCTGCCGGGTGGGGTGTCATTATGGTCATCGCATTTCTTCACATACTAATGGCGATGATGGGCAATGGGTTTCACAGCTTGCCGGGGCCGTCACGACCGAATCCTCCCGGATCGGGCGCTTCATCTGCGGCCAAAACTCCCAAGGATCGTAAGAGTCATAAGGGGCAATGACTATGAACATATTCTCCTCGTTCGCATCTATCATCGCCGGTGTCCTGGCAGTCATGATGACCGTGGTTTCCTGGCGCGCGCTACATGATACATTCTTAGGTAATCCGATAGTCTCGGTCTGTGTTGGCATCCTGACATTTATCGGCTTGCGGTATCGCCCAGGAGGGTTGTTTGGCATGATCCTGCTAAGCTACGAGGCTGTTGCAATCTCAATTCTGTTCCTTTTGCTCTGGATGGGCTTTAAAAAAGTGCAACAAAACCTGGAGAAGAGAAGGCAGGGGGCAAAAATCGCAAGGCAATCATCACAGTTGGAGGAAGGACAACATGACCTGCAGAAGCCGAAAACCCAATCCCAGCGTGAGATCCAGAAACGGGAAGATTAAGATCGTGAGACGCCGTCCTCCAGCACCCCGGCATTCGATCACGCATCGGTTTGCAATCAATGTCGTTGGTAATATCTTCAGAAGCAAACCAACTTGAACAAAACCATTTCGCCATTCATCTGCTATCTGCCTTCTGACCATCCAGTTTCCGTGCGCGATATCAGCCCTGAATAATGCAGGCGGGCATCCAACAGTCTCTCCCTGCGCGTCCCCAGAAACCGTTTCTTGAATCTTCCGTCCCAACAGACTACCTTTGCAACCAAACCCGTTGCAATTATAGGGCGTTATGTAAGACGCAATCATCGTCAGAGTCAGTGAAATGTGGAAAGTTGAACTATGCCGAACCATCATGATCTATCACAGCTGATCTGGCAGATTGCCGACCTGTTACGTGGCCCATACCGTCCGCCTCAATACGAGCGAGTCATGCTACCCATGACGGTGCTTCGGCGCTTCGACGCCGTTCTGGCCCCATCGAAGGACAAGGTTTTGGCCGAGTTCGAGAAAAGGAAGGGCGGGAAACTCAATGATGATGCGCTGGATCAACTCCTCAATAAGGCCGCTGGGCAGCGTTTCCATAACCATTCCCCATTGACGTTTGAAAAACTCAAGGGCGACCCGGACAATATCGAGAAACATCTGGTGAGTTATATCAAGGGTTTCTCAGCCAATGTTCGCAAAATCTTTGATTTCTTTGAATTCGAAAACGAAATTGAGAAAATGCGTGAGGCGAACATCCTGTTCCTGGTGGTTCGGAAGTTCGCTGAAATGGATCTTCACCCAATCGCGGTGCCCAATGACCAAATGGGCCTCGTTTTCGAGAATTTGATCCGCCGCTTTAACGAATTGGCCAATGAGACGGCTGGTGATCACTTTACGCCCCGCGAGGTGATCCGCCTCATGGTGAATATCCTGTTTATCAACGACGACGACCTTTTGGCCACACCGGGCACTGTGCGCAAGTTACTTGACCCGGCCTGTGGAACCGGCGGCATGCTGGCTGAAGCCCAAAATTATCTTCGCGACCATCATCGAGCAGCGAAACTCTATGTGTTTGGGCAGGACTACAATAAACGCGCCTACGCCACGGCTGCCGCTGATATGCTCATGAAGCAGGTGGATCAGAACGGCGGGAGCGAAAACGTGCGCTATGGTGACGTGTTTATCGAGGATCGGTTCGATGAACCGCCTTACGATAAATTCGATTACCTGCTTGCCAACCCTCCGTTCGGGGTAGACTGGAAGAAACAGGCCAAAGAAATCCAACAGGAACATGATCAGAGGGGATTTGACGGGCGTTTCGGGGCTGGGTTGCCACGGGTGAACGATGGTGCATTGCTTTTTCTCCAGCACATGGTCAGTAAATTTGAGCCGGTATTGCCTGCCCAACAGAAGCACGGATCCCGCCTGGCCATTGTATTCAGTGGATCACCGCTACTGCTCCATCATTTTCTCAATCCTGCCGACATCAAATGGCTGGCCCAGTTTGCTGATGTCGATTTGTCGGATGCGCAGCGGCGCGGGCTGGTGTTTTTGCGGGAGGCTGGTGCGCTGGATAATGCAGCCTATCGCCAACTCAATGGTGCCGATACCCTTACCGCCAGCCAGGAGTTGCGTAAACTTCGGCAGGCGAAACTAATCGAGAAGAAAGGTCAAGGCTCGGCGACCTACTATGTGCCCGGCATCCGACTACAGAAAGCATTGGTGGATTGGCAACCTGGCGGTGCAGGGACTGGTGTACAAACCGGAAAAGTGCACCACCTAACTGGTGTACAAATGGGAAAAGTACGAGACCTTCCGGAAGCCCTTTTTGCCAGACTGCCTAACTGCCGGGATGATGCCTGGCACACCGGATTACATGCCGCCTGAATTCGCGCCTCGTTTGCGCAAAGGGGTGCTGGAGTTCAATGATCGGGGAACCCCTCAATCCGACATCTATCCCCTGGGCCTGTGTCTTTATGAGTCTTTTGCGGGCAAACCTGCATACCCCCGGCTTTCTGGCGATGATGTTCAAGTTTGGCTTGCTTTCATGGAACGTGCTGAAAAGCCGCCAAAATTGGACTTTAGTCATCCCGCGTTTGTCCAATACCCGAAACTCAAAGATGTCATCTGTAAAGCGATTGACCAGAACCCTAAAAAGCGTTTTGCCTCGGCTGAAATCATGCGCCGCGAATTGCGCGGAATAATTCCTGGACTCTTCCTGGATTCAATTCCTGGTCCAGTCGACTTCGAGGAAGAAGCGGGGCCAGTGACCAACGTGACGGAGAGTCACACTGCGCCTGCGCACACTGATGACACCTATTTTGGACCGAAAACAAAACCCCAGGAAACAATTTATGAACCCTTTCCTCCTGAGTTGGTTGATGAGCCGCCACCTCGTCCTACTCCATGGAATAGGAAGGTAGTAAAAAGAACGGCGATTGGCATTGCTGTTGCATTGATTCTTGGCTTGGTCGGTTGGATCATGGTTGTTGTTTTGCTTGGCAGCGTAGATTCTCTCCTTGAAAGTGGGGCGACAACCGCAGTCGGGAAAAAGAACTGGCTCTTTATCGGTCATCCAGAAGCTGGCGAGCGTAGCGCCATCCTCTACACTATTCTGGAAAACTGCCGCCGATTGGGTATTAATCCCCAGGAATACATGCATGATGTTTTAACCCGCCTGCCAACGACAACCAATTGGCACACTCATGAACTGACCCCGGCTAACTGGTTGGCTGCCCGTCGAAAGCAGGCCGCATGAGTGCGTCGCCCCTCACAGGGCAACAACGCGGGCAAGAGGCGCTCACCCGCGCCACGGACTGCATAATGAAAGCTATCCACTGCCTGGATGAGGGACCGATCAACTTCCAATGGAAGCGCATTCAAAATGCTTCCCTGTGCTTTAAGGGGTTACCGCTCGATCATCTCCCGGAAAAACTGGAACGCCACATCGATATCACTTTCCGCCGCATCAATGCTGTCCTGGCCCGCTACCCCATCAAAACGTGGGACGACTATCAGAATATCGCGCCTGACGACTTAAAGAAAATCGAGTCGCTGATTCGCGGCCTGATCTGATCGTACTGCCCCAAACCACTCTATCGCATCACCGCCCCAGTGCCTACGGGGTGCTAGATCGGACGCTTACATATAACCAACAAAGTTGGTGAGTTATTCTAAAATCCCTCAGAAGTACAAGAAAAAATGGAAAGGCCCAAAGGCCATGGAACCGGGACTCCCCCGTCCCGGTTGTCGTTAGCGGGGTCTGTCCCCGGCGAACGTTTCTTCCCGCACCCGACCACCCATGGCGGCGCTCTGCCCTTCCGCTAACGCCCGGGTTCCCGCCCCCCTCCGACGAGCTATTCGGCCCATTCTCAGGGGGCGGAAATCCGGGCTACCGCCATGCAAAAACGAGCAACACCAAATCTAAAAAGGGGACATTCCTATTGTGCGTTGACAGCGGCATAGTGCTTATTGACACCTTCGATTCTGCGTGTTACCGTGTACATACTTAGAATGTAACAGCGCTAGTCAATCTTCGAAGTGAGCGGGAACGACGGCGCGGTGAAAGGGAATGCAGTATGAAAGTGGCGGTAATCGGATTGGGTGCGATGGGGCGGAGCCATGTGAAGACGCTTCGCGAGTTGAAGGTGGTGACGGAGATCCTGGGGTGCGATGTGTCCGAACCGACTCGGCGCACCGCCGAGGCGGATGGTGTGCGGACGGTGGACGATCTTGAAAAGGTCATGAAATGGAAGCCGGACGCCGTTTTCGTGGTCACGCCGCCTTGCGCGCACGTGGCCGGAATTGAACCGTGCTTAAAGGCTGGAATTCCGACGTTCACAGAGAAACCTCTGGCGCACAATATCCGGGACTGCCGCCGAATGGTGGCGCTGGCCGAGCGTCTCAAAGTGCCTTTCCAGGTCGGGTTCGAACTTAGGTACAGTGGCATTCTCAAGTCCATGCGCGAGGTTGTGAAGTCCGGGCTTGTTGGTCGGCCTTTGAACATGGAACTTGTGCAGATATCGGGGCCTCATCCCAAGGGGGTTATGACGCGCGAACGCGTGGGGGGGATCTTCTGGGAGAAACTATGCCATCAGGTGGATATCTACCGCTACTGGTTCGGTGAGCCGGAGCGGGTGATGGCGGTAACCGGCCCCAACGCCATCCGGCACTACGGTGTTCCCGATAATGTGCTAGCCTGCATGGTTTTCCCAGACGGCCGGACGGGCAAGATCACATTTTTCACCACTCGTGCGGCGCAGGTCGGCGGCACGGACGACCATGGGGATCGTGGCCATTTCTACGAACTCTGTCTGACCTGCACCAAGGGGTCATTAACCTTCTGCGCGTGGAGTGAACTCCTGAGCGTGGTCCGTTTCAACCACCGGGCCGATTGCAAAAGCGAACTGGTCGAACGGATCCCGGTGCGAGAGCGCTATGGGGAACCTTCATATTCGATAGCCCCTCAGGATGAGGATTTCTTGTTGCGGGTGAAGTCCGGACGAAAGTTGCAGTTCCCCGCCGCAGACGCCCTGAAAAGTATGGAATGGGTTGATCGTGCCGAACGGTCTCTGGCTGCCGGTGGGAAGTGGATCCGGTGACTCACTCGTTCCATTTCTTCTGCCACGCCACCTCGTATCGGATTCGCGTGTTGCTGTTCGTGATCGGGAGTAGTGTATGGGTAGGGGGAACCCAGGCTGCCATTCCGATGGACGTCAACTGGCCCTCGTGGCGTGGCGACGGCTCGGGAATCAGTGACGATACCAACCTGCCTGTTTTCTGGAATGCGACAAACCATGTTGCCTGGCGAACCCCGCTGCCGGGTGAGGGAAGTTCTTCCCCGATTGTCTGCGACGGGCGTGTCTTTCTCACCGCCTCCTCCGACCACGGAACGAACAGGCTGGTATTATGCCTCGACGCACGCGATGGGCATCTGCTTTGGCAGCGGCAATTCGTCGCCGAACGGATTCCGGAGACCGACCCGAAAGCCGGCTATGCCCCCGCCACACCGGCAACGGATGGTCGCCGGTTGTATGTTTTCTTTGACTCGCCGGGCCTGATGGCTTTTGACCTGGAGGGCAGCCGGCTCTGGACTCTGCCTCTGGGCCCGTTCAAATCGCCCTATAACATTACGGCATCGCCTGTCGTGTTCCGCGATCGTGTGATTCAATGCTGCGATCATGCCGGCGAGGCGTTCATTCTGGCCGCCGACTGCGTTACAGGCCAGGTTCTTTGGAAAACGCCGCGCAAGGCGTCCTATCAGTACGGCACACCCCTGTTGTTCAAGCATGGGGGTGAATGGCAGGTGATCGTTGGAGCCTCCATCGTTAGGGCCTACGATCCCCTAAACGGGCGGGAACGCTGGTCATGTGCCGGTTTGTCCGATTGCGTGGCCCCCAGTCCCGTGGCTGGTGATGATGGACTGCTTTACGCCACCTCTGGGCGAAACGGCCCTTCTTTGGCCATCAACCCGGAGGGAACGGGGGATGTGACTGAAACCCATATCCGGATGCAGGTGCCGACGGGTGGACCGTATGTGCCTTCACCGTTGTTTCGTTCCGTGCTTATCCTGCCAGCGGATGATGGTGTGATCCGGCTGATTTCAAGAGACGGTGTAGTGCGCATTGCCCAACGCCTGCATGCGCACTTCACATCGTCGCCCATCCTGTCGGGCGGCAACATGTATTGGACGGCCGAAAACGGAGATACCTATGTACTGGATGCCAGCCGGTTGGGAGATGTTGAGCCGACGCTACGGGTGGTGGCCGTGAATCCGCTGGGGGAAAAGATCCTTGCCTCACCGGCTGTTGCCGGCAGCCGGCTGTTCATCCGCACGGACAAGGCGTTGTATTGCCTTGCGGGCTCCGGCATTGCGCCGGGCTCGGGGCAAACTCTCCCGCTCGCCGGGCTTAGCTTTACTGAACTGAAGCAGCGATTCGAGGCGCACCCGGCCGCAGATGGCGATGACATTCCCGTGCGTCTTGCGGTTGTGAATGCGCTTTTCGCCCTCGGGGACGTCGAGGCTGTCACATTCCTCAAGACGATCGCTGAAAAAGACCCGCACTGGGATGTCTGTGAGGCGGCGGCCAAGGCGATATCGGAGTCCAACACTCCTGCAACCATTCCCGCGTTGATGGGGCTTTCGGAGGACTCCCGGGACTATATGAAGACCATAGCGGCTGGCGGTTTGGGTCGACTTCGTGTGCCGATGGCCGTGCCAGCCTTGCTTGCTGGCGTGGCCCATAAGAAACCGATCGTCCGGATCGCACGCCTGCAGGCGTTGGCGGAAATTGCCATGGTCCCCGAAGTCGATCCCAGTCCAATCCTGGCCGTGCTGCAGGCGGCGATGGCCGACAAGGATGGAACGGTCCGTCTGGCGGCAGTGCGCGGTTTTGTCACCCTGGTCAGCCGCCCTGGTGCCGATCGCAAACCCATTGTATCAGCCCTGCAAGCCTGTGCGTCGGACTCCAATCCGTTAGTGAGCGCCGCAGCGCGGGATGGACTTATACATCTGCAAGGATCGGATTAAACAATCAGCGGGGATATGGTAAGAAGGAAGATTATGATCAACACACTTCGCACTCTGCTCTTGATCCCACTCTTGATGACATTGCTGGTGACGTCGACAAACGCTGAGGTCATGGGCTGGCGCGGCGATGGTAGCGGCTGTTATCCCACCGTTAATCCCCCGACCCATTGGGGGCGCATTTCCAGGGATGTAGCCGAACTATCGGCACAGGCAGGAAAACCTGCCAATGACGCTCTGCCGGACAAGGCGAATGCGGCCCCTGATGGCGTGCTCCGCCATTGGCTGGTTCTGGGCCCCTTGCCGTTGGCCGACGACGCGAAAACCGATGAGCCCATTCCGGACATAGCGGCGTTGACTCCTGAAGATGGTTTGAAAACCACCAACCTGTCATGGCAGGCGGTTACACTCGACACCGATTGCATGGATCTCTGCCAAATTCTGAAGGTTCCGCCCGATAAAAAGGGCTTCGCGGCTTATGCGCACACCTACATCCACTCGCCCTCCGGGAGACCCGTTGCCTTCAACCTGATGACTCAGGGACAGGGCTCCTACCGGGTCTGGCTCAATGGCGTGCAGGTCTATTTCAGCGGAAAGAATGTGGATATGGCACCGGAAAGTCGCCTGGTCCTTAATCTTAAGAAAGGCTGGAACCGTCTCTTAATTCTTAATGCCAAGACGCTGGCGACACGGCAGAGTTGGTGGATCCGAGGCGCTTTATTCGGGGACAAGGGTGCCGAATACGATGCTCATGGTATCGTCTGGATGACTCCTACGCCGTCACCGGGCAGCAGCGCGCCGGTCATTATGGGCGACAGGCTGTTTTTTTCCTCTGAAAGCGGCAGTCTGACCTGCGTCAACAAGGCGGATGGCAAACCACTTTGGATCCGGTCGCTGACGTACTATGACTTTGCAACGGACGAGGAGCGAAAGGCGAATCCCGAAATTTTCGCAGTACTGGATCCGGTAGCCGAAAAACTTAAACTTATTGATCAGGCCGAGATAATGGTCCCATATAAATGGCCTGCCTTGGAGAAGGACCGGCGTGGCAGTCTGGAAAATACGCTTATAAGAAATATGGCCAAGGTGTCCCGTACCAAGTATGGCCCCGCGTCCAGCTGGGGGTGTGAGGCTGGCTACACAGCGTGCAACCCAGTAACGGACGGCGAACGGGTATATGTTCTTTTCGGGACTGGCATCATAGCCTGTTATGATCGCGATGGAAATCGTCAGTGGAGCCGGTTGTTGAAACACGGCTGCGTGGAACATGGCTATACGACATCACCGTTACTGATAGATGGCAAATTGGTGGTGTATTTTGACAACTTCAATGTACTGGATGCCAAAACCGGCGCGGTACTCGTGGAGCGACCCCATTTAATGCCAAATTCAATATGGCTAAATCATTTTCATGGTACTGGCTGTTTACTGCCCGCTGGTTCAGAGAAGGTGATCTACTATTTAAATGGAGAATTCCGGCGACTTTCTGACGGGGTATCGCTCACGCTCGCTCCTCAAACAATAGCCGCCTTGAAGCCGGAAAACTTCACCTCCCTCAGGGCCAACCGGATAGCAACGCCGGTGTCCAAAAACGGAATCGCCTATAAAATAATCAGCAATCTTGGTGATGTGGTGGCTTTCAAAGTTTTACCGCTCCAAGGTGATACGGTCACGCTCGAGATTGTCCAACAGACACCTTTCAACACGGATAAGTTTCCCTACTACTATGAGCCGTTCTATGATGCCACACCGCTGCTTTACGATGGGTTGCTTTACTGCGTGAACGATTTCGGGGTTCTGACGGTCGTGGACCCTGGCAAAGGGGAGGTTGTCTACCAACGGTTGCTCGATGTCGATATCTTCATGCCTTATAACGGTGGAGATGGATATCTGAAGGGCGGAGCCTCTGCCAGCCCCACACTAGCGGGCAAATACATCTATTTCTTTGGAAACCAGGGTGTCTGCCTGGTGCTGGAGCCGGGCCGTACGTTCAAGCCGGTCGCCCGCAATCGTGTGGAATTCCTGGTCAACGCCGACTACCACAGCCGACATCAGGAGGCTACTATTTCAGCCCCCATCTTCGAAGGCGGGCGCCTGTACTATCGGGGTGGAGGCGCGTTGTACTGCATAGGACAAAAATAGCGGCCTCACTTACTTGTGAGACAATAGAGCAGGTTGCCGCCCCGCACGAACAACTCTGCCCCGACGGCCACCGGCGAGGCCCCCGAGCCTTCTTCGAGAGTATTGCGGGCGACTTCCTTAAAGACCCGCCCGGTGGCAACAACGATAGTCTGGCCGGCATCGTTGGCTACTAGCAGATTGCCACCAGCCACAACGAGGCTGGGATAGAAGTTGCCGGCCGGACCACCGCTGCCACCGCCCGGGTTCACCAGCTCCTGCCGATACCACATCTTACCGGTGGCGGCCTCGAATGCCCACAACACACCGTCATTACCGACCATATAGAAAATGCCATCATAAACCACCGGCGAAGCGAAAGAATCCCCCCCGGGATCGGAGGCTTCCCAAATGGTTGCCAGGCGACTGGTCGCCTCCGCCTTGTCCGGCAGTCGCAGGGCCTGCACCGGCATTCCGAAATATAACACCCCTTGAGCGACGACAGGGCTGCTGTACGGAGTTTCGGCTAAGCCCGCCCCCAGCACCTTGCCGTCGGCCACACGAATGACGTCTCCTTTCGGGGTGATAATCACCTCCACACCGGCGATACGCACCGCGACAGGTGTGCCATAAGACGGTACAGCCTCAGGACACTCCCATATCGTCTTTCCGGTCGCCGGGTCCAGCGCCATCAGGAACCCGACAGTCACCAGCAACTTACCGCCAGCCATCAGGGGCGACACGCTACGGCCGTATTGAGTAACCTGAGTCTGGTCAAAATAGCGGACCCACTGGCGTTTGCCGTCGAGGTCGTAGCACACCACGATGCCCGTTCCGAAGGACGCCCAGACGCGCTGGCCGTCTGTGATCGGCGTGGCCGCACTGTAGCCACAGCCTGAATCGGAAGGGGGGCGTTTCTCGACCGCTTTCATCTCAGCAGGTAATGACTCAAAACCGTTGTCCTTCTTCCACGCCACCTTGCCCGTCGCACGGTCAAGACATAACAACAGATCTGTCTCGGCCGATACAAAGACACGATTGCCTCCAATTACCGGTGAAGATTGACTGCGGCCCACCTCGGTCTTCCACAGAATATTTTTATTCCCTTCGCTACCCCAGAGGGTTGGTGGCCTAGTCTTGGAGAATACGCCGGACCCGTCACCCCGGAAACCACACACATTATTGACAGCGGGTGGCGCTACCGAAGCCCGCGGTGCTTCCACCCGAACTTGATTTCCCGTATCAGCAGCCAAGGCCAACCACGGCAAAATGGCGCACGCGAGGCCTACTACGCTTTTGGTCAGCATGGTATTCATATCGCGACCTCGATGGAGGTCAGGGCATGCCAGTTGTCCTCCTGTTCACTCTCGATAGCGAACCAGACTCGCGGCCGGCTATCGTCACCGATAATGGCCAGATCCACATTGGCCTCACCGGGTTTGAGTCGGCCCGGCAATACGAGCGCCTCACTGAACCAGCGATGCCCGGGCAGCCAACCGCGGATATCCTGCTTCAAGGGAATGATCTGCGCACGGCCGGCCTGCCGTAACCGTAACGCGAGCCGGTACGGCCGGTAGATCGGTGCGCAGCCGACGTTGTCGATGAAGCACTCGATCGTGAACCGCTCGCCGCGCCGGACGGCCAAGGGGAGCAGGATCTGCCGCAGCACAAAACGGTAGCCGATTTTCTTATCGAACTCCTCCAATTTCTCCCGCCACTCGGTTGGAAAAAAGGCGCTCTTGGGCATAAAAACCGATGTATGGTAACGGTACCCCTCGCGGATGACGGTGTCCAAGTTATAGCCATGCATGAACCAGGTGGGCACGTTCCCGCATGTTTCCATTGTGACAGGAGCCTGCTGCCAGACATCACGTAGGCCACACTGCTCGATCTCCTTGGGATATAAATCGTACGTGTGGTTCCACCCCATGCCGAACGGCACATCCGGCACATCAGCCTTACGCAGGTCACCGAAGCAATCCGCACGCCAGCCAATGTGTCGGGATGAACCCGCCGTGCGCCTTTGTGCCTGCTTGCAGCCTGGCGTGCCAAGCATCGATATCAGTTGAGTGTTTTTAAAATAACGCAGATAAACATCCACCAGCTTAGCCGCCGTGGCAGGAGTTGTGTTGCCGCCCGACTCGCCCCAGAACCCGGCGTAGGCGATGTCCACACTCTCCAAGTCCGCATGACCGTCATAGCGTTTCGCAAAGGCACAAATGAAATCGCTGAAATGCCGGATATAAAGCGGATCGTTGCAGTTCGGTTCATTGGCGGCATTCGGACCTTTGCGGATCCAGCGCGCACCGGTATCCCAGTACCAGTCTGGCATGTTGACGGAGCGCAGGGGGGGGTGACGTTTCGAGACGGAGGGTGTTTTTTCGTAATCCACGCGAGAGGTGTAGGGTTCGAAACGAAGTTGCAAGGTTTGACCGCGCTTATGCGCGGTCCTTAAGGCGGCATCCACAATATCCCAGCGAAATTTACCCTTGACGGGCTCGAGCCAGGCCCAAGGCCAGCGGCAATAACTGAGTGTCGTCCGCGGAATATATTTTTGGTTGTCAGCAACTGACTTGACGGAAGGAAAATCCATGGGACCATGCGTATCGCTCCAGTTCCACGCCGCAAAAAGCGGGTCGCCCTGAAAGCGCTGGAACGTCGTGGTGCCGCGGTGGGGATTGGGCAGCCAGGCGTCGGATTCGACCGGGCGGATACGCTGGATCTTTTCATTCGGCCCGTAGGCATCACGCCAGCACCGGATCGGCGGCCGCTTGGCGGGTTTGTGATTCGACAGGGTGATGACTTCGCGTAGCACGGTGAGGGCCACACCGCCGTATCCTTCGCCGAATAGCGCCCGCCAGGCGGCGGGCGTGCGGTGTTTGGGCGCGCGTTCGTTGAAAGCGGGTAACTCCCGCAGCACGAGCATGAGGCGCCGGGTGGCAGCACTGCGGTTCAAATGCCTGCGCCAGAACGATACCTGTTCACAACCCTCCGGCAGTGCCGCCTTCAATTCCGGCATTGCGCGCACGAGTTCGAGAATGTTACGCAATACTTGAGTTTCACTGATCAGACCAGTTGTTTTCATCATATTGAAAGATGCTTTCCAAAAAAGGCCACAGATTTGTTGCCGCCCCACCCGTGTTCATTGGGGTGAAGGTCAAGTTCCAGTTTGTCGGCGGCATTCGCCGCCTGGTAAATACGTTCGACTTGCCTGAAAGCGGGCAATGCTGTCTCGATTAGAAAGCATTGGTCGCGCAGACCGATATCCATCAGCAACGGTTTAGGCGCGAGTAAGCCCTGCAGGTCCGGCAGGTTGACCAGTTTGTACAAACCGGGAGCGACCTGCATGCCGCAGTAGTTGATGTCGCGCGGGCCGATGGCTTCAAAGAGGTCGCAATAGCATATGATTTCCGCGGCGCGGAAACGGTCATCACAGAAGTAGGACCACGTTGTCATGGTGCCGCCGCCACTCAATCCCATGACGCCCAGCCGTGTGTCATCGACTTCCGGCAGGGTGCAGACGAAATCCGTGGCCATGCGTCCAAGTTGTACGTTGATGGCGATTGAGGTTGTACCGAACATGGTGGCGTGAAGGTAAAGTAGATTGCACCAGTCCTGGCCGGCGCCGACATTCGAGAAGTTGGGTTTGCGCTCGGGGTCATGTTCGCCGGCGCCGATCCAGTCGAGCGCGTAGGTCACGAAACCCGCCTTCGCCATCTGGAACCCGTAATCGTAATTCATGCGCTGGATATCGTTTTCCAACTCCGGTGCGCGCCGGTCCCCCATGACCGGATCCTTGCCGAAGCGGCCATGCCCATGCCAGCAGAGGATCGCCGGCCTCTTCTCGCCGGTCTTCAGGTCGCCGGGTATATTAACAAGCACTGTCGCCGCGAGGTACGGATGGACGTCGATCACCCAGCGCTGCATCCGCAGGCCGCGTTCGGTCCATTCCACGATGAGTTCAGCATGGGGAGGAACAGGTTCGGGAAAGTCACCGAGACAGGCCAGCACGGCCGGCCGCGCCTGGACCCGCCAGGCATCAAAATCGCTCTTCGTTGAGCCGTCGAAGCGATACTGTGGCCGATGGCGCATCGCCATCTCCACAAACATCCGGTTGGGATCGAGATTACGTGTCATGTGTGGTTCTCCAATTTTATGTTATCCGTACTCATAGGCGGCATCCAGCATGGCAATGATATTGTCGGCGGGAACGTTGGGTTGGATGTTGTGAACCTGGTTGAATACGTACCCTCCGCCTGGTTTGAACACGGCTAGCCGTTGCCTGACATGTTCGCGGACTTCATCGGGTGTGGCCGTCTGCAGAACGCGCTGGGTGTCGCACCCGCCGCCCCAGAACACAATTTTGCCGCCGAATTCCTTTTTGAGCCGGTCAGGCTCCATATTAGCCGCCGAGGTTTGGATGGGATTCAGGATATCCACGCCAGCCTCGATCAGGTGCGGAATGAGGTGGTAAATGGAACCGCAGGAGTGAAGGTATGTCTTCCACGGAGTATTTCGATGAATCCAGGTGCACAGTTTCGTGTAGTGTGGTTTGATCATTTCGGCCCACAATTCCGGGCTGATGAATTCGCTGCGCTGGGTACCGCTGTCATCCGCGGCAATTCCCCACGCAAAGCAGCGATCGCCTACGGCTTCTTGCAACTGCCCCAGGCACCGGATTGAAGCCTCCACGGACTTGTTCATCATCTCGTGGCAGGCGTTCTTCTCGGTCATCAGCATGACCATCCACTCGGAAGGAAGCCCCATGGTCACGTTGCTCAGTCGATCTGTGATCAGGCTCAATCCCAGGAAACAGACGCCGCCGCCCCATCCCAGTAGGGCATAATCGGTGTTCTCGTAAAGGAACCGGGCTCTCGCCTGAACGGCGCGGAGATGTTCATCGGTAAATCCGGTGACCGGCCTGAACGCCGAGGGATCAATCGTCCCTCCGGGTTCGTTAAAGCCGATATCGTCAAAGTAGTAACCCTCACGCGGCATGCGAAAGGGCGTCTGGTTGCCCTTGTCATCCAGAAGAGCCCACCGCCCTTCGGAATCCGTGCCGACATTCGTGCAAGGTGGCAGGAGTCCTTCTGCGCCCTTGTAAAGGGTTTTCGGAACCCAATCCGCGTCCGGACTCGCATCGCTCATGACAGACGATACGTCCAGTGGAACAACATCCAGGTGGAACCGCTGCATGATCGCTTCTTCGACGGATGCGATCATGAATTTCGGGTCCCAAATGCGCGTGGCGGTATGCAGGCCGAGCCTGGCCTTAACATTGTTGTAGGCTTTGACACCAATGCAGGATGCCTTCATGGCGCCCAGATCAATCGGGACCCTGTCGGTATCCTTGAAGTTCACTGTCCTTAACACTCGCTCGCGGGATGTCATGATTTTCATATTCTCCATATTTATTTCGTACCCTCTCGCCACCCGGACTCAAGCAAGTGCCAGCCGGTTACCAATCGGCCCCACACAGGTGAATGTCGCCCCTCGGAAACGGCAACCCAGCCAGGTCCTTCGCCATGGCGATATTCTTGCCCGGGATGGGGCTATCCGTTTCCCCGAGGTAGTCCATAAGAGCCCTGACGCGAAGCGTGTACCATCCCAGATCAGCGTAGAAGCGTTCCAGTTCTGGCACACAGAACAACAGGCCGAACGGGATACCGCGCGCCGAAGCCTCGTTTGTTGCCGCCGTGATCAGCTGAGCGCCAAGTCCGGAACCGCGACATTCGGGAACTACCGCGAGGTTCTGGATACCCAACACGCACACGGGGCACATGTCGACCCGGATCGTCCGGACGACACATCCCACGTGCCCGCACGGCTGGCCGTCTTGCTGAGCGAGCAAAGAGTAAGTCGGCACGCTTCCGTGCCAGGCGCGCGTCGTGGCAAACACGGAACGGTCCGCTGGGAAACATGCACACAACAGATCCCGGATGGCCCGATCCTCTTCCTGGGTCATCTCCGTTTCGTCAGCGACCTGAATGTTCCAGTGATTCATGGCTGCTTATTCCCGGCAAACCACCCTGTCGGCAGCCATTCCCGCGTGGCAGTTAGTAGATCCTCCAGCAGTGGCGCGATATCGTACAGGTCGCGGACATGCGGGTCGAGGAAGAGTGCCTGGCGCGCGGCGTCGTGGTCGCAGTGCAGGGCTGCCTGGATCGACAGGTGATGGATGGCAACCCAGTTGGCCACCAACGCATGGGCGGCTGGCGGCAGTGTAACACTCGGCCCTGTGACGGTCTTACCGTCCAGTGTCACCAGTGCCTCAACACACGCATCCTCCGGAAGACCTTTGATCAACTGGCCGCGATTTAACACGTTGAGGACCCTCGTATAGGGCGTTCCGGTGAAGTAGGCATAGAGAATCTCATGGGCATGCTCGGTGGTCGGCAGATCGAGATCGCCTGCCGGTCCTTCATACGCCCACTGCCGGATGATGGCCGGACACTCCTTGCGGCCAAAGCGGGTCCGGCCCGGCTGGACGCGGCGTAACCGCTTGGTCAGGTGCAACTGTTCAATGCGGCGCTCGGTGTAGAAGAATCGGTAGAACTCTGCCAGGTGGTCGGCTCCGCAGCTTGGCCAGACGCCCAGAATGTTGCAGACGTCCTGTTGCAGTGCCGTGTCCTCCTCGGTCACGGACAACAATTTGTCTTCCAGTTTGGCGCCGCTGCGCTGGATTTCCGCCAGCATGTCCTTGGTGCGGTCCACGCCACGGACACGCAACCCGCAGACAAAACTCTGGTGGTTCACGCCGCCCACGTCGAGGTCAATCTCATCCTGCGGTACCCCGAAAACCCTCCCGAAGAAACTGAAGAGTTCGTCAGCCGAATGGCAGAGTCCGAAGCAGGGGATGTGTGAGGTGCGTGCCATGGCGCCGGTGAGCGCGGACATGGGATTGGTGAAATTGAGCAAAATGGCATTCGGGCACAACCTTTCCATGTCATGCACGAGTCCGACGACCACCGGAATTGTTCGCAGGTTGCGTGCCAGGGCGGTCGGTCCCAGGGTATCGCCTACGCCGATGGGAATGCGGTAGTTGGCGCAGACCTCGAACGTACGCTGGTCGCTCTCCTGTCCACCCACGGTAATGGCCAGCAGTACGGCATCCGCGTTCTTGAGCGCCGCTTCGCGATCCAGTGTGCGCGAAACGGTGATGTTCGACTGGCGTTGCCGGGCGATTTTTTCAAGCAGATCGGCAACGATATTCATCGGTTCTTCATCAATGTCATGCACGACGATCTGAATGTTGTTGAATCCGCCCACGATCAGCAGGTCGCGCAGAACCTTGTGTACAAACAGGTACGAGGCGCCTATAAACACAATGCGTTTGCGGCCCACGTCGGCTGTATTTCTGGAATCGTTGATCATATAATTGATGCCTCCTTTTTCATTAACATCCATGCCCTTGAAAATCTAGGGTCATTACTTTAGTAAGCCTATCAAGGTTTCATCATTTTTTGTCAATACATAGATGGGGACTTCAGTCACTTCAATATCTCTGCCCTCCAACCTGTTCCCCATCAGATCGACAGTCGACACCCCCGGCGGGAGTTTCAGGGGAACCCGCTTGCCCGGTGGACCAGCATCCGATTCAACGATCTGGGCGATGCCGGGATGGCCGGCAGTTCGCCAGTCCTTCGGTTTGCCGGTGATGTCCTGCACCTCGAACGAACCATTGTTTACCATTTGTAACTCGCCGCCGACCGGTGGAGACGACCCTTCGGCCTGTGCCAACCGACAAGGCCAAAGGTTCAACGCGCCGACAATTGTTAGCGTCACGGTCGAAGGTCGTTTAAGCATCAGTTTATACTTCTTGTTTCTTTGTATCGATCAGCGCCAGCGGGAAACCTTGCGCAGCAGCGCTTCGCCCTCTTCACGCGTTTTGACCCAGGTTGAGATATGCAGCCCCTCAGGCCGCAGGTTCTCCATAAAAAGGTCGAATTCGTCAAGGTCCAGTCCCAGTTGCAACCCTTTGCCGGCGGCCTGGCACCGTTTGTAGACCGGCAGCCAATCGGCGGCCCGGCAATGGCGGGCGCCGCCTATCCATTGGATGGCGTTCAGTTCCTTGATGCCCATCAGCCGAACTTCCGGCTGTACTTCCACACTGCGTCCATGCCGTTCTTCTCGAGATCCAGAAGCATCCCAGAACCGGTTTTGGCGGTTTCGGGGTCCGTCTCGAATATAGACGATGACCGCCGTTCTTGAACATCTTCATTGGCTTTCTCCGAGCACCTGGACAGGGTTGTGCTGTCCAGTGGTTGTGACTTCTCTAATGAACTCGACTTCTCCCTGATCAAACGGCGTTCCGTCGATTCGGAAAATGTCGTGAAACCAGAGAGCGGGTTCTGGAATCGGATCGCCGGGACGAAGTACGCTCCCTTGCGCTTTCAGCCTTTCCATTTCTTCGACCGTCTTCCAGTTGAAATGGGTCTGGGTTTTTCCGGCGACCAGTCCCCAGCAGAAACACCCCACTTGGTGCCGCTTGAAGATGGGGAGACTGTGCTGGAATGTGGTCCCGAATTCCCGCGCCATGTATTCCGTGCAGATCACCGGCCTTCCGGAATGGCTCGCCTTGTGGTGAAGGATTATCTTTTCCAGTGTCTGGCTATAGTAACTATGAAAGGTGATTACGTCAGACTGCGCCAAATTGAGCTCGACGTTTCTCTCGCCAGTGGTGCCTTCAAGGCCGGCAGTCAAGGGCTGAGAGGGCCTCGCGCCATGCGCCCATTGCCAAGTCAACTGTAGTAATTCAAGGCTTTTGTCGCCGTTGCCACTCCCGCCCGCCTCGTTGTAAACGTCCCACATCAAAATGCGCTTGTCATCCCCAAACTGGGTCAGTACGCCCTGGACGTATTCTGCCAAGCGTTTTTTTTCTATCTCCGGCACCGTGCCGTCGTGAAACGCCAGGACAAGTTTTTGTCCGGGGCTGTGTTTCCAGCCCGAGTTATGCACGCCGGGAACGGGCAGTGGTTGTAGTCCAATTTCCGGGTCAGGCCTGTGACAGTCGTCAAATAATACGAGCAGGACTTTCATGCCGTGCCGTTCGGCAATCCCCAGGAAATGATCGATCCGGTCTGTGAATCCGTCACGGTCGTAACGCCACACCAGGTCATGAAGATAGACGCGAAGCGTATTGAATCCCAGAGACTCTGCCCACCCCAGTTCCCTCTCGATGGTGACCGGATCGTATGTCGCTACCTGCCACATCTCCAGTTGGTTGATGGCGCTGCTCGGGATGAAATTGCAGCCGACGAGCCAAGGTTGCTCCCGGTACCATGCGTTTGCCTCTTGCGTAGTCCATTTGCTCATCTCGATCTCCTGCTACCTACCGGCCGAGGACGGTCGGCTCCATTTCGTTCCATTCCCACTGGGGCCGGCGGTTCCCTCCGGTCATTTGCTCCAACATAAAACCGTCAATCTTTACTTGATCAGGTCACAAATCGCCTGCGCAACCTGCTGTCGGTCCTGAGCGAAACGTGCCGCCAGACCATCAGCACCCAGTTTCTTCTCGGGGTAGCGATCGCCGCCCGGCTGCACGACCATCTGCTCGTAAAAAACTTTCTGCGCCGCCGCAGCGGCCGGGTGCGACGACTTTTCCTTGATCAACCGCTGTAGCGTCGAAAGGTAGCGGTAATCGTTGAGTCCCGGCAGGATGTGACGCATTACGAGCATGGACGGCACCATCGTCTGCTGTTCGTCGGTATTGTACCAGCAGTAATCGTCCTCGCGACAGTCCAGCGCGTAGTAGGGATCACCGGCTACCACGTTGAAATGCCAGGAGACTCGTGCAGCGCACTGGTATTTGGTTACAAGCGATTTCAGATAGCGCCCGTAGGTCCAGCGAGAAGCGCCGTTATAGAACGCCCACTGATTGCCGGCTGATTTAACCAGCTCAATGGCATTTGCATCGTGACCATTGAGAATCGACATTGGCAGGGCCTTGAGCAAGCCGGCGTGAACTTGCTTCGGGTCCCCCTCCATGGAGGTGAACCCCCCGCAGGTGGTGAGTTTCAGACCCGCAACCGCCTCGTGATGGGCCTGGGCATTGGCTGTGGAATTGTTGAGCGATTCGCCGGCAAGCGGTTCGTCACAAAGATTCCATACCACCGGAAGCCAATGGTGTTCCGCAGCATGCTGGTCGATGGCCGTATAGAGCGCCTTCAGGTATTCCCCGACATTGGAGAATCCTGCATTCTTGGCCGCGGTCTCATCGGGCCCGGAGCCACTGCCATAGATTCGGTATCCCAGGTTCGCACCTTCTGCGCCATAGGTAATGATGGGCATCGTGAACCCCTTGGCGCGCAGTAACTCCATTTCCTTGTCGGCCAGGGCGGTGTCCAGTTCGACCTTGCCCTGCGACGCCTTGGCTTTGAGTGAAGGTAAACCGGTCAAGGTGGTCGAGCCGGTCTGGGCGATGGCATCCAGGATCTTCTCCTCCAGTTTGTCGTTCCATACTTTGGCTGTGGGATTGCCCATGAATGAGACGCTGATCGATGAACCAATTGGCCCAACCGCCACATCGGTGATGGGATCCAAATCGAACGGAAGCACATTGATGACCACCGGTATCGACCGGGCTTTTCCGCTGGCGGGACGGATCGTGATCGTACCACTGTATTTTCCAGGAATGGCGCCTGCCGGCGTATGGGTGCGGACCCAGAAGCAACGGGTGACGCCGGGGGCGGCCGGCGCCGGGGTGGGGTGCCAGTAGCGTGGCGAGACGGTATAGACGCTCCCATCCATCTCAACGCGCGAAAGGCGATAGTCAATCCAACCAGGCTCGAAGCAGGACGGATCGAGCGTCTGACCTTTCTTGTTTACAAATGCCGAAATCGCCAAGTCCATCGCGCCCAGCGGCGCGGACGACGGCTGCACCGCCAGAATCAGCGCCGATTCCTCACTTCCGGCAACGCTCAGTTGCAGCATGGCATTGGCTTCCAGAATCTCGTTTGTTGCAGGCCCATCGTAGGCATTGACCGGGACATCCAGCGGTCGCGTGAACACCACATAGTCTGTCTTGGGCACGTCGGATCGCTTGGGCTCAATCTGCTTGTAGCCGGTATTGAATATGTCCCGGCGCATCTGCGTCACCGAATCCATGAAGCGCTTGCCCTGCGACGCCTTGGCTTCCGGATAAACCACAAGGTAGGAGAGACTGTTGGCCCAGGACTCGCCTTTGAATCCGATTTCCAGTTTGCCGTTCGTGACCGTGGCGTCGAACTCGCGCGCCGGGCAGGTTGCCTGCACGTATTGTGCAAACACGTCCTCTCCGGGCATGTCTTCCAGGTGGGCGTTACGGAAATATCGGCCGAGGAACTTCCCAAAGTCCTGCTTCTCGTCTAGCACAACTTGACCGTTGCACGTCACCTGGCGTGCATTATAGGTCTGCGCCTCGCCCCAGTAACCGCCGGGCGATTCGATACAGTAGACAACGTGATATTTCCCATTGGGAAGATCCATCCGGAATTTACCCTGAGTCATGCACGCAAAGGACTGCACGAGCGGGTCGGGCTGCAGGACGTTCATAGCCCGCCAGGCGATCGCATCGACCCAGCCAAACCCACGCAGCGGATCGTACTGCGTGCGTGCGGTCACCAAAGTGAATCCGGGTAGGCTGGGCGAGTTAAACGTGCCGACCTTAAATGCATTGAGTTCGTCAAACGTGGCGGGGGGCTCAACGCGCTCGAGCCGGAAATTACTAAGCACCGCCTTGCCTTCGACCACGCGAAGAACCAGACCCTTGATCTGATCCAGCAGGAGCATGCTTCCGGGCCGTGCCTTTTCGCCCCTGTAAGTATTGACGGGAATACGGACCGTGCTCTGGCCGGGGAGAATGACGCTGGTGATGTTGGCCTGTCCCCAATAGCCGTGGGACAACGCATCTCTCACCGTCAATTCGACTGGGGCCGGCTTGTCAGATTCATTATAGGCTTCGAAGCACAGATTGTTGTATTCCGACCAGTCAAATGAACCGTTTAATGCAATGAACGTCTTCTCAACGGAGATGCCGCCCTTGCCATTTGCTACGTGATTGGTGGTGTAACTGACCTGCAGATCATTGCCTTTGAGAAATGGCGCGATCGATCCATTGGCAAATTCTGCGATAACTTTTTCCTTGGGAAGGTCTTTATGTTGCAGGGTCGTATTGTGAAGCAGTTCGGCGCCGCAGGCAAAACAGGCCTTATTGGCGTTATTGTTCAGGTAAAGACAAGTGGAGCAACGGATCGGATTCACGCCTAGCGGACCTGTCGGTTTGATTGGCGCTTCTTCATCCCCCCAGACTGGCTCAGGTGTCAGTGCGACCGACTCGTCCACTTTCTCAACCGAGGCATCGTCCACCCACAGCCGTCCGCCGCCGGTCAACCCGATCCGAATTCGGAACGGGGTGACCGGTCCGGGTTTGATATCAAAGACGTAAGTCAACGGGGTCCAGCCGAAGTTTCCGGTCTTTTTGAATCCGAAGAATTTGCCCTCGGGCCCACAGGAAAAAAACTCCGCGCCGCCGTATTCACCAATCCCGAGATCCATGCCGCGAAGATAGAACTGGGATCGATAACGGCCGGGACCGGGCTTCAAGAATGCTTTATCCGGAGTGTAAATTCCGGTTTTCGAAAGCACATCGCCAACGAGCAGGCAGGAATGCGCACCACTGTGCGCAATGGAACTGATATATTTAGCGGCCGGCGGTTCGGGTATATTGTGTTCCCAATTCTCAAAAATCTGACCGTTGGGGTCGGCCGGATTAACTGTCTCGAACGAAGGATTCTGCACCAGGTTTTCGCCTGCCAGCAGCGGAACGCCGGCCGTCAACAGTATCAAGGCCATCATCCGCCCCATCCAGCGCAGGGCGGTTCCCGTGGAAGGGCTTGTCATCACGATAGAATACGAGGTTTTGTTAATCATTCTGCTTGCTCCTGTTGAATAGTTATCTATTCAACTTATCATTCATAACAGGTGCTGTCAATCAACAGTTGCTAATATGTACACGGTAACACGTCTCAACCGCTGACCATTTGAGTCAACCTGAACCTGACAATGAAAACGCTTCGGCGTAGGGCTCTTCGCAGGCTTGTTCCATGGCAATACGGCGATTGACATCCAGAATGCGATCATCAAACCCATACCCGCGTAATATTCGATTACGGTGCTCCTGGGATTGATGATGCAGCAATAATTTCCGCTTCCATTCCGCATCTTCCTCATTGAACGGCATCAGTAAATCTGTCTTGAAGGTTACCGTCTTCGGGTCGCGAATATAGAAACCGGTTGTTCCCGGCGCAGCGCGTCGGAACATCGCGTACACCCGTTGATGACCCACATTGGTGTCGGCACCATGCGGCAGAAACACGATGTCGGGCCGCGCCGACAGCAGTGCCTGGCGGATGACTGCCTCGTTTTCGGGACTTTCGACGGGATCACCCGTGGCATCTTCGGGAAGCCGCAGAAAGACAAGATGGTCATCCGGCAGGCCAAAGAAACGTATACTCGCACGCTGTTCCTGCTCTCTCGCTGAGACCTTGGCGTCATGTCCGGCCCAGAATTCATCAAGTACGCCGCTGGCGCTGCCACTTACCACGGCGACCTGGATCGCGCAACCCCGCTGGTGAAAGAAGCGTAAGGTGACGCCGATCGCGTCGAAGTCGTCCGGGTGTGGGGCGAGCACAAACAGTCTCAACATTGAGGGCCACGTCAAGGACGGGATGGTGGCGGGAAACACATCTGTCATGGTCTTAAACATTTTGGGTCAGCGTAATGACTGGTAATTGAAATCGTGTACTGCCTCATACATGGCCAGCACATTCTCTAGCGGTGCATCATATGGAAAACTATTCTCGTTGCTCACCATATAGCCGCCGTTATAGCCCACCGTCCGGATGCGTTCATAGACTTCATTTTTGACATCTGCCACCGTCCCATTCGGAATGGTCTTCTGCACGGAAATCGCGCCATGGAAGGCGATCTTAGCACCGAACTCCCGTTTTAAGGCGGCGGGATCCATGCAATTGGATTCAATTGGATTCAAAATTTCAATCCCGGTCTCGATGAAGGCGGGAATCATGGATTTCAACTCTCCATCGGAATGGAAGAAAATAGTGGATTCGGGATTGGCCGCCTTGATGCTCCTGATCATCTTCTGGAAACCGGGCTGGATAAATTCCCTCCACATCTCAATGGAAAACATGGGGCCATTGCTGCCGGCGACGTCTCCCACAACGGCGATGATGTCCGCGCCCGCCCGCGCCGCCAGGACCGCCCGTTCGGTCTCCCACGCAAATAGATGCTCATAGAGTTCATGCACAAAATTCGGATCCAGCGCCATCATCAGCATGAAATGCTCGTATCCGCAAATATGCCAGGCGGTTTTGTACGGGTTGGATACGGAAGCGATGATGACCTGATCCGGGTAGGCGGCAAATTTCTGCCTGACGGCCTCCACGCTGGCCCACTTCGTGGTCGGCAGCGACCATCCTTCCAGGGTTTCCTTGCCAACCAGGGGGCCGCCCACCCAGCCGACATACTTCCCGTCCGCACCTACCCTCTGGACGATACCCCAGGCATCCTCAAAGGTGTCGCGATCATGAAAAATGTAGGCATTCCCGGCTCCGGGCGCATCGCCCGTGAGTTCTCCATTGCATTTTGCGGCAAACTCCGGGAATTGCGCATCCGGTCCAGTCCACACAAAATCTACGCCCAATTTACGATGAATGTCGTGGATCGTGTCCACGCCGAAGTGCTCCATCAGGGCGCGTGTGGTTTCATTCCTTGGCCATAACATGTCCACCGGCATCCGATCCGGAAGCTGTCGCTGCATTACCAATCTGAAACGTTCTTTAGATGTCATGGTCAGGCGTTCTCCAGCGGTTTCGGGTGCGGGCCCACACGTTCACGAAAGTTGGCGGCAAGGATACGTTCCAGGACCGGCGAGGGTAAGTCCAGGCCACGGATGATGCCATCCTCCGGCGGGCCAAGCAGGAAATCGGCGTCCGCCGGAACCCGGAACGTATCACCCGTGGCAAGAAAGCGCCACACCAGCCGGATCCGGGCTTCCACACTGGTGACCGGTGCGCCGCGCATCAGACCCGCGTCGGTGCCGAAGTAGATGCGGTCGGCATGACGGATGAAGAAGTCGCGGGCCTGGTCGCGATCACGCGAGAGGTTATAGAAAAATTCAACTCCGGGCGCCAGGTCGAAGCCCACGTGAGGGTGGGCCGACAGGAAACGCGCGGCACGGTCAAGGTCGGCGCTGAGGAAGTAGAAGTGCGCGAAGACCACGCGCAACCGGGGATGTCGGTCGAGCACGCGCTCCACTTCGGCGTAGAGCGATTCCTTGGAGGGGAATCCTAGCCCATATCCCCAGTTGCGGGATAGTGCCCATGCCGGCGTGGTGGCCGGATCCCAGAATGTCTCCGGGTCGGCAACATGCCACAGCACCGGCAGATTGAATTTTTCCAATGCCGCCAACCCTTCAGCAAAATAGGGGCCGTCAAGCGCTTCGCCAAGACTCCGTCGCAAATCGGGTTTGGACTCTATGATCTTCCAGCCGTCCACGCCGCAGATTGCCTGTGCGCGCACTTGCGCCGCCAGCGATGGGACTGCATCCGGGTGTTTCGAAAGCCGCTCGGTATGATTCCAGGCCCCGTAAATGTAGGCCTGTTCCGGGAAACGTCGCTTGGCCTGATACGCCAACGGCAATGAGTCCGCCTGTTCCTGCGATGTGACCGGCAGGCTGAGAATGGTAAACCCCTCCAGCGGCACGCGTTTCGCCACTTCGCCAAACACGTCCAGATCCTCGGTGCAAAGCAGATGATTGTGACAGTCAACGATGGGTATTTTCATGGGTAATTTTTCTTGATCAAGTTACAAGTGTTCAATGACTTCAAGCATATCCAGAAACGCGCCGTTGGCGTGATAGAGGGGATCGCCCTCCGGCACCGCCGGTACGACATCTGTGACCTTTCCTGTTTTGCCGTCCAACGACTGATACGGAAATAACATGTTATCCCGGTTGAGGTAGTTTGTGAAATACGCATTGTGGCAAAGGCGGAATACCTCAAGGCACTGAGTACGGAGCGCCTCCGTCTCAGCGATGGCCACGGCCCGCACTGCCGCGCGCATGGTCTCGGGCAGATTCCACCAGGGCATGCTGCTGTCCAGCGGTTCGCCGTTGCGGTTATCCACCGCCTTGAACATACCGGGGTGGCAGGGATTGAAACCGAGCGAAGTGGCACTCAATAGCAACTGCGGTAACTCATGTTTGGCGCGGGCGAGCAAGCCGGCGTGGCGGCAACCTGAGCCTGACCGGGTGAGGCGTTCGACCATTCCGAGTCCGAGGCCGACCAGTTCAGTGGCGTGGCCCGGGTCGAGCAGGGTGCCGCGCGAGCCATTTACAGGGTCGACATATTCGGAAAACAGACAGGTTGCCGGATCATAGTGCGCATCAAGCACCTCGCCCAGGAATAGGGCCGCAACTTCCAGCGCCTCTTCGCGGTGGACTGGGTCCAGGGCTTTGCGACTGATACAGGAGCCTACACCCTGCATCAGCATGCGCGGTCCGTGACTGCGCCCTGCGGGCTGGACGGACTGTTCAATCTCAAAACGGTCCAAACGGATCAGGTTGACGGTACGCCGGAACAACGCCATGGCGTGTGCCTGGGCCACCGGGTTCCGGTTGGAAATCAACCCCTTGACGGCGAAGATGTCACCGGCGCCGGTCATGGCGGGATCGGCGGGCTTTAGCCGGCCTGTGGCATCGATACCATTCAGTTCGCGATTGACACGGAAGGGGATACGGCCGCTGTTTTGTCCGGCAATCTTGAGCAATGCATCCGTCATGTTGCCCCTCCATAGGGAAAAGAGATCACGGATCGCGTCACGCTCGTCGGCTGTCAGCGACTCAACGCGATCGAGCCAGGCCAGATGCACGTCCATTGCTTCACTGCCGCGCCCGAGGAACCAGGCATACACTCTCCCGTAAGCGGTCTCGGGAAGATCGAGGCCGGTATTTGGATTGAACTTGGTTTCGACGTAGGGCCAATCGGGATGGCGACGGTGGCGCTGCAGCAGTAATCGGCAACCGGGTGTGATGGTGGTGTTGAGAATGAACTGGCGGTAGGCATCCGAACGGAGCGTGTCGACCGTGATGCTTTCCAGCAACAAAGGTTGCCAATTGGCATAGGAGTGGGCATTAGTCATACCGTTTACCATCCAAAACTACTCAAGGTTGAAATCTCCTGCTCGCTTGCGAGGCGGAGATAGAAGTTAATGCTGTAGGCGGTGGAACGCTGGTGGATCCAGGTCCTCGCCACATCGTGGCTGGATTGGCCGTACAATCCGCCCAGTTGCCGGAGGTCTGTGCCTTCCTTGACCTGTAGGGTCAGACCGAATTTCGCCGTCTGGCGCACGCAGCGCTCGACCTCGCGGATATCGAGATTGAGTTTTTCGGTCTCCACCAACTTCAGGAATTCCAGGTTGTTGATACCTGATACAAATGTGCCGCCGAAACTCGGATAGGAACCGTCCTCGTCCATCAGCCGGTTCTGCGCCGCGATACGCTCCAAGAGCAGATCGAGCAGGCGCTGCTCATGCGTGAGGCGATAGGCGCACACCAGCGCCACGAGTGCAAAATCGTCGTTGCCATGGCTGATCGGGACGACGCCGTGGAATCCATCGACCACGGGTTTACCCCGGTTTTCCTCATAAATCCGAGCGAGCCCACGGATCAGCGGGTCGAATCCCTGCTCGATGTAACGTGCCTCGCCCGTGAGTTTGTACAACTGGTAGAAGAAGATGGCCGAGCCGGCCTGCCAATCGCCCTTAACCATCTCGGCGCCGCTATCTTCTTCTCCGAAGGTCTGCATGGCGTGATTGTGCCCGTGTTGTTTATCGATATGAAACGTGATAAACGGCCAACCATTGGCATCGGTCCCGTGAAGGATCCACCAGTCGGCGAACATTTTGGCGCGGTCGAGCCATTCCTGTTCCTGCGTCTCCTTGAACAGCCTGCAGAGCCCGAACCCGCCGGTCACGGCGTCGCGGGGGTAACTTTCGGGGGTTTGCGGGGTGCACTCGCGGAAACCTCCGATGGACTTGGGCAGACGGAAGTCGGTCACCTGCAGCGTCTTCAGATAGTCCGCCGCCAGTCGTGCCGCCTGCGTGAAACGGCCGGCCTCCGAGGGAACCCGGCGCGCGAGATCGAACAGGTTCATGATGGCGATTGCTTGGCCCCACACGCCCATGCCGCGAGCCGTGTTTTTATGCAGGATATACTCGTAGACGAAACGTCCCTTGTCGGCGCTCTCCGCGATGCCACCCCAAGGCCGTTCATCGGTGTTCTGGTTGTTGCAGTACCAATGACCGGCCAGTTCTGAATGGTGAAGAAACTGCAGTTTTTGTTTTGTTGTGAATGTAAGATTTGTCACGGTCATAAGCCCTGCCCTCACTTTGTTATTTCTGAAGATCCAAAATGGCGTCAATGATCCGGTTCCGGTACTCTGTGCATTTAGCATTACAGGCTTGCCGGTCGGTCAGTCCATTGAAATTGCCGACATTCCCGAGGGTCATGGAGGCGAGGATCTCGTCGATCAACTTCTGACCCGCTTTGGCTTGCTTCGTATCTTTCTTCTCAGCCACCAGCTTCCGCAGCGTGGTGAAGTAACGGAATTCAAGAATGCCCTGCGCGGTGCGCTCGAATTCGACGGCATTGATCAACCGCCCGTCCGGCGTCGGAAAACTCATGGAATACTCGCCTTCGCGGCCGTCCAGATCGTTGAACGTATCGCCTTCGCTGGTCTGGTAATGCCAGAGGATCTGCCCGCAAACGCCGGCTTCCTTGAGTTTGGCGGAGTAGAATCCGAGATGGAAGCGGTTGATCCCGCCGTTGTAGACCCAGCACAAGTTGCCGGCCGCCTGCACCTTCTTGATGAACGCCTCGTCATGGCCGTTGACCATGCTCACGCGGTACCAAGGGATCAGTTGATCCTTGGAAGTGTAGGTGGCCGTGGTAAGCAGATTCGACACGACGTTGTATTTCTTGGCGAGTGCAATGGCCTCGGCGCACCGGCTCTCGTCCGGCTCGTCGATCAGATGCAACAGCAGTTTTGTGCGGCCGAGTTCCTCCAGGCGCTGGTTGTATTTCGTATAGGCATCGATCAGGTCCTTCGTGCTGTCGGCGCCGCTGATCCTGCCACTGCCGTAGCCCACGAAGTACTGGCCGTCAAACCCGGCTGCATGGTAGGCCTTGACGAAGGACTCCACCTCATCCATGTTAAGTTTGCCGTTTGCATAATATGCATTTCCCGGTCCGGTCGTTGTGGTGAACCCATGCTCCCGCAGGTTGCGCAGATTGCGCAGGAGATTGCCGCCTGACAGACCGGCCGTATCAGGATAGTTGCCAGTGAATTCAATGCCAGTACCGAATAGGGCCAGGTCAAAATCGCGATCCTCGGCCAATGTTATGGGTAGCACGGTCAACTGGATTGGGAGTGTGGTGGGAGCACTCTTCTCCGGAGCAATGCGTACTGTACCCATGTAAACACCGGGAGCCGTGCCTTCGGGGACATGAACAGACAGATGGAAACTCCGCGTAATATTCTTGCCGATGTCAGCCGAGTTTACGGGATCCAGTAACCGCGGCTGGATGGCATAGACAAAACGAAAATTGGCGGCGCGGCGCTGAATCTTGTAGCGCACCTTCCGTGTCTCAATCGCCGTCGCCGGGATCACCTTGCCACTGGACTTGCCCCGGGTCCCCTTGAGGTTGCTGACGGTGACGGTCGTGGATCCAAGATCCTTGAGGGGGAATACCCCGATGGCGGCAGCGTCAAACTGCCCCGGTGTTGTCCGGAGGGCAATTTCCTTGACGGTCAGTTCCGCCTCCTCAGGGACGCTGTTGTAGTAGATATCTTTGAAGTAGTCCGGCACAAACACGGCGTAGTCCTTTCCGCGGCATGCGGCCGGTAGTTGGGCGGGATGCGGCGGCACGGGTGGCGGCAACTGCGTGTAGGTTTGGGCAAACAGACGTTTCTGCTCGGCCTCGAGTTTGGCCAGCCACTCGTCGCAGGCCGCAGAGTCTGCCGCCGGGCAGACGACCATACAATTCAGCGGCCAGGCTCCTGACGGGCTCTGGGTTGTGAACGTTGACGGTGAATCGAACTGAATCGCCAGTTTCCCATTGGTGACCGCCACCTCGAAGGTATGAGCCGGCCAGCGCGGCTTTACATATTTTTCCCAGTGGTCATCACTGGGGAGGTCTTCCGTGTTCAGGTGGCGGAACATGCGCTCCTGGTAGTACCGGGCGCCTGTCCACTTCTCCTCGACGACCGTCTTGCCGTTGGCCACTACTTTACGGTCTCGGTAGGCTGTGATCAGGTCCCAGAAACTCGCCGACTCGGCATAGAAGGTCACCCGGTAGTTTCCGTTCGGCAAATCGATATCGAATTCGTGTCCCAGGGCAAAGTTGCCCAGCAGGTCGCTGGGGTACTCATAACTGCCGCAGGCGATGGGTGAAGACAGCAGACCTTGCCAGCCATAACCGTAGGCCGGATCGTAAGCCGTCAAATAGTTGACAGCAGTGAATCCCGGGAACGCCGTGGCGGGGTTCGGTGTAAAAGCGAATTTCCTGATCTGTGGGCCCTCAAATCGCGCCATCCGGCTCTTCTCGAGCCGGAAACCGCCAAAGGTCAGGCAGAGGTCTTCCTTCCGCTCTGCCACATAACAGTTAAACTTCACGATGTTGTTCCGGTTCAAGGCCTCCCGGCAAAGTTGGGCAGGCTCTCCCTTGAGCAACCCGGAGAGTGGAATCTGGAGGGTGTTCTGTCCGGGGCGGACCATCAGGCCCGAATAGTTATAGCGGCTGTAGTAGGGGGCGTTTAAACAATCCCTGAACCATCCTTCCAGTTCGATGACCTGATCCGTGGGGTTGAAGCAGTCAATCAGGAGTACGTCATGCTGTCCCCAATTCGGCGAAAACCCTGAAATGACGATCCCGGCGCCATTGGCGCGAAAGGTGCATTTCAGCGCCCGTTTTCCCATAGTGGCGTGTTCGGTCGTGTATTCATAGGCACTTTTTCCGGGTTTTTCGGGCGGGTATTCCTCCAATTCAAACTTCCCGACCGGTGCGGTTTCATCGAACGTCAGGATCGGCAGAACATCGGGAAGCGTCTCGTTCATCACCGGCTCGAGCCGGAAGTTGTCGCAATAGAGGGTTATGGCCTGCTGGCCCTCCATCGGGCCGACGCCAAAAGCCAGAATGTTCTTCTTGTTGAGTGGAAATGCGTTTCCCTTCACCGCCTTGTCCAGCCATAACCGGATAGTCTGCCTGCCGGGATCCGCCATCAACCCCGCAAATCCGTACCGCGTGTACAAGCCGGCATTCTCGTCATCCTTCACCCAGCCGCAGAGTTCAACGGACGTGGTGCCGGGATTAAAGACGTCAAAGGCCAGATACTTGACTCCGGTCCAGTCTTTTGGAAATCCGTTGACGATAATGCCAGGCCAGTCTTTCGCGCCGCATTCAACTTTCAGGGCGTGCTTTCCCTCGGTCGCATGCTCGGTGACGACGGTCAGTTTGGTCTCCGCCATCGCCTTGACATTTCCCACCCCGTCGAAGTTGCAAACGGAGAAATCAGCGGCCGCGAAGGCGGGCCCCGTCATGCCTGCGCCGATCAGAATTGCCAGGGTGGTTACCTGTGCCAAACGATTTCGTTGCTTCGTCAACCGGTCCTTCATCATCACCGGTTTTTCCGCCAGTGCCTCGGTCTCACGAATGGGTTCTTTCATGGTTTGCATCGCTTGCCTTTCTTAGGTTAACCCTGTCCATTGCTTAGTTTCAACGCTGTTTCATAAAATTTTTCCCGCATTTTCCCATCGCCCACGGCGCCGTTGTGCTGAATGAGCAAAACCGTGACCAGGCCACGCGCAGGGAATATCGTCATGACCGTGCCAATCGCGCCGCCATGGCCGAAGGATCCCGCTCCTGAATCGATTTGCCAGCCGTAGCCATAGCCTTCGCTGACCGCTTCGCCCGTCTGCTTAGAGGTCATCGCGGCAACGGCCTCTTCTGATAAATAGCGCCGGTTCTCAAACAGGCCACCGGTGAGAATCATCTGGCAGAAACGCAGGACATCGGTGACGGTTGAAAAGTATCCGCCCGCCGGCATGGGTTGACGGGTGTGATCATTGAAGGGTGGCGTCAGTTGCGTGAGGTGAGTTTCCTCCAGTCCCGTCCCGGCTTCGCTGGCCATGTATGTCTTGGCGAGGCGGGAGAGTTGTTTCTTGTCCGGCCAGAATGTCGTGTCATGCATGCCCAGTGGTTCCAGCAGGCGCTGCTGCATGAAGTCCTCATAGCGCAAACCGCTGACGACTTCAATAATCCGGCCGGCGGTGTTGGTGCCGGCGTTGGAATACTGGTACTTGGTGCCGGGCTCGAAGTCCAGCGACGTCATGGCATGACTGCGCACAGCAACGGAGAGCGGCAGTTGATCCAATGTCGGGGATTCCAGTGCCGAACAGAAGGGCAAACCCGCGGTGTGCGACAGGATTTCGCGGACGGTAATCGGATGCGCGGGCGGACGTAGCAGCATGTGGTGTTCGTCCTTCTCCACGACCCGCATCTGCCCCTTGAACTCAGGCAGGTATTTCTCGACCGGATCATCAACATGAACCCGCCCTTCATCAACCAGCATCATCAGCCCGGCACAGGTCATGGGCTTGCTCTGCGATGCGATCCAGAACAACGTATTCGTACGCATCTGCTTTCCGGCCGCGAAATCCGCAAATCCCACGGTCTTCAGGCTCAGTACGGCATCTTTGGAGGCCACCGCCGCCACCGCTCCCATGAGTTCGCCGCGATCGACATAGGTTTTCAGCAGTTTCGTGATGGCTCGGTCACACGATTTCCGACGTTTATATTCCTCTTGCATCATTCACTCCGTTATTTTGTGATTCCAACAAAGGGTGATTTCAAAGCGGGCTCGGTAGCGGTATAGCGGGTGCTGCTCAAGGGCTTGCCAACCGTCCAGGGTGCCCTCCAGCACCTGCTGCAACAGGGCCCAGCGTAATGGGTAGTTCCGCTTCAGGTCGGCATCATCGCGAGGCCGGGCGAGAATGTTTTGGCGGCGCAGGGCGGCCGTGGGATCGTTCTCGGTCCGGGCCAAGCGCAACGCATAGAGCGCCTCGGTGGACCCGGGATGCTCCGGATCGAGGAGGATCATGTTGGCAAACGAGGCCGCCATGTATTCCCAGCCCTGCGCAATGGCGAGAAGCGCTGTAAACGCAACCGACTTCATGCTGTTCTCCTGATTGTAAGGAATAGTGACGCAAACGGGGGGAGTTTCACAAACCCCTTCCCCATCTTTCCGCCTAGGTCCCACACGGGGGTGAGTTTATTCCAATCGGGGAACTCCCTATCCAGCGGCTTTGTATCTATCTTCGATGAGGAATCAGACCAATTGACAAGAAGCGCGGCGCGAAGTCTTCCCTTCATCATCGAAACCCATAGTGACGGGGGGAGACCCAACACGCCCCTCGGAATATCCAGAATCCTGAATGTGGCCCGGGTGTCGGAGAGTTCGAGCGCGGTATTGAGAATACGAAGCTTCTCATCATCCAGTTTCGTCAGGTCCCCGGACACTTCAAATTCATTGCCGGTCACGGCGCAGAGCGAAAGGTAAGTCAGCCATTGCGTTTCTGAAAAATCTTTCGCCCATCCAATGGAATCAATGTGCGGAATGGCCGTTCTCTCGGATAGCAGCATATTTGTGTTTGTTGTCCAGAACGCGATACGTTTCGCCAAGTCCCAGTTGCCGTCCCCGATATCCTCCGCGTACCGGAAATAATCGGCTGGACCGTAAAAAGGCGTCCCCGCCCCCACGGCGCTGCACCAGCCGAAAAAACCGTCCTCGGGAAGATATTTCCTAAACGTGTGGACGCACCAGTCGCGGCATTCCGCAGCCGTAAATTCCGGATGCCGGTACCGGGCTGTCCTTATGTTGAAGGGGAAACTTGAAAAGTCGAGCTTCACGCCTTCGTATCCCCAGTCCTGAAAAACTGTTTTCGCGAGTTTTTCAATATAGGCCCTGTACGCAGGTACAGTCGGGTCAAGAATCACCAAGTTTCTCGGGATATCATTAAAAACACCGCACTTCGACATCACTTTCATCTGCCTTCCCGCATCATCAAACAGGATCCACTCCGGATGTTCCTTGACGAGTTTCGAGCTTTCCGAAACCCAAAGGGCCAACCAGATGGAGGGGCGAAGTCCCTGTTCCCGGATCCTGTCCGCAAGCCATTTCATACCGTGTGGAAACTTCTTCGTGTTATGGGGCGGTACATTCTTGTACAGGAGGTCCCCCTGAGCAAGCTGCCCCGTCGGATATATCCGCTCGTATCCGCTGTCGATCTGAATAAATTTTACACTTGGAAAGAATTTTTTAATGAGAGGTATCTGCTTTTGCACAAATCCCTCGTCGATGGCAAAATAGGTTCCATAGTTCCAGGTCTGCCAGATCCTCTGATCGTGAAGCGGATTGGTATCCATCCGCTTGAAATGGCCGGTCTTGCGAAGAAGTTTATAATACGAACCAGTCGAAAGTTGCGGGTCGTTCGTCTTGACGATATCGACAAAGAGAGTGTCCATCCCGGCGGTCTGGCCCGGCAACAGGACAAACCCATCCTGCCCCTGCGGGTATTGCTCGATCTCGAGGTTCCATCGGTCCACACCGTTGCCACCGCGGAATCTGAACTTCGCCGAGGTTTTCTTGTGCTCGGCGGCCATCAGAAGAATGCCGAGACTCTCCTTCGCGCTGCCAATGAACACTCCTGGAACGACCCAGTCCTCGTGAAGGCCAACGGTTACATCCTGATTGGTGAGGGGATGAAAAAGCTGTTCACCGACCATGGTGCCCAGAGGAAAGATTTCGCCGCGATAACCCTCGCTCGAATAGTAGAAGGGTTCCAGCCGGTTCGCAAAGACAAGGGTCGGAGGCGGCCACAGGGGGCTTGGATCCCTGATCCACCGGACAGATCTGATCTTGACGGACTTCTTGCCGGTGTTGCGGAGCATGGCTTTAAACGTGAACCCGGTGAACGCTTTCCTGATCACCAGGTCAACAGAAACATCCTGCGAATGCCCGTCGGAAGTGACGGCGTAAGGCCGAAGCGCGTCGATCCCAACACCGTTTTTAATAAATGTCAGAACGTTTCTCATTAGTTTTGCCTTTGCGATTTCCCCTTGACTGTTTCCGATTCCTCCAGTCCCGTCTCGGCTTCGCTGGTCTTGTATGTCTTGGCGAGGCAGGAGAGTTGTTTCTTGTCCGGCCAGAATGTCGTGTCATGCATGCCCAGTGGTTCCAGCAGGCGCTGCTGCATGAAGTCCTCATAGCGCAAACCGCTGACGACTTCAATAATCCGGCCGGCGGTGTTGGTGCCGGCGTTGGAATACTGGTACTTGGTGCCGGGCTCGAAGTCCAGCGCCGTCATGGCATGACTGCGCACAGCAACGGAAAGCGGCAGTTGATCCAATGTCGGGGATTCCACCGCTCCCATGAGTTCGCCGCGACCGACATAGGTTTTCAGCAGTTTCGTGATGGCTCGGTCACACGATTTTCGACGTTTATGTTCCTCTTGCATCAGTCACTCCGTTTTTTTGTTATTCCGACAAAGGTTGATTTCAAAGCGGGCACGGTAGCGGTATAGCGGGTGCTGCTCAAGGGCCTGCCAACCGTCCAGGGTGCCCTCCAGTAGCTGCTGCAACAAGGCCCAGCGTAACGGGTAGTTCCTCTTCAGGTCGGCATCATCGCGAGGCCTGGCGAGAATGTTTTGTCGGCGCAAGGCGGCAGTGGGATCGTTCTCGGCCTGGGCCACGCGCAACGCATAGAGCGCCTCGGTGGACCCGGGATGCTCCGGATCGAGGAGGATCATGTTGGCAAACGAGGCCGCCATGTATTCCCAGCCCTGTTGCCGGCAGAGTAAGTACCGGTAATAGAGGAAGTCAACGTTGAACCGGTCTTCCATGCGGCCGCGTTCGAATTGCGGGGCGACCTCCGAACCGCGCGCCAGCAAATCAAGCGCAGTCCCGGGATCGCCGGCCTGGCAGCATTCCGCGAACTCACCGAAGAACGACTCCTTGAAAAGCATCCAGGCATAATAGACGCCCTCGGCGATGCTACGCAGCGGCTTGGCCAGCAGCGCACGGACTGCCCGCCAGTCGCCATCCAATAGCGCCCGCGAGGCCATCGCGAGGCGATAATCATCAGTGATCCGGGTTTCGTCAGGGGCTTTTTGCCAAAGAACCTTGCGCTCGTCGTGCAGTCCAAACCCGCCCAGCACTTTGTCAGCAGATGTCAGTAGATTGGTGTCCACGTAATCCTCATTGACGGAGCGCCGCAGGCGCGCAAGCGCTTCCTGGCGATCGCCCGTCTCAGCGGCCATGAGTCCAAGGAAATGATTCGCGTAAGCGCCGGTTTCGCCGCCTGCACCGGCCAGCGGCTCAAGTTGACGGCGGGCGGTGACAAAGTCATTCTGGTTGATAAGCGCCACGGCGAGCGCTAACCGTGCGGTGGGCGCGAGTTGCGCCTGTTTACCCGCCAGCAACCGGATCCAACTTTCGCCGCCGACCCAGCCAGCCTCTACCGCCTGTGCAATCTCGGCGTCGCTGAGTGAGCCGGTAAGAATGAGTTTCCGGGAGATGTCCAGTCGGGCATCGGACGGAACCAGCACTTCGGATTCCTTGATGTGCCAGAATCCCGGATCGTTCCACGCCGCCCAACCGGCGCCCGTCTTCTCCTGCCCGCGTTGCTCGAAGTCGGCAAAGTTCGCCGCATAGGTCGGAGCGGTGGATGCGCCCGGCATGGCGGCGAACGTTTCCGTCCAGGCAATGGTTTTCCCTGCGTCGAAGACCCCGGCATCGGGCTGCACCGGCAGAAGGCCGCACTGCAATTCGGAGTAGGGTATCCAATTCGGTTCCGCAAGAGTCTGCCACCAGATATGGTGCACGCCCTGCGATCCGAGGGACCAGAGTTTGCGGCCCCTGCAAATGGTGCGGTCGGCACGGTGGATGAAACTCCACCCCTCCTTCTCGTTGCGATAGCCCATGAAGTCAGAGCGGGTGTTGGCCAGGTAGCCCGAGGTCGTCTCGTGCTGATGCAGCCACTGCGACCAGTCCACCCCGCTTACGATGGGCCATTGCTCAAGTTCGTAACCCTGGCGGGTCATGCCATGGTTCAGGAAGTTCCCCGGTGCCAGCATCACGCGATCTCGCCACTGCACCGGGACGGCGATACAGGTCCACCAATAGAGACACGGCTGGTCCTTGCCTGAATGGTTCTTCAGGGTCATGCGCGTGACCAACGTGCCCTCCACGAGTGTGAGCATGACCTCCCAACTGCAGCCGAATAGTTCATCGAAGGCGCCTATGCCGACCGCCGTGTTTCCGTTTTTCAACGTGATCCGGCGGGCCTCGACGGTTGAGATTCCATGGACGTTGTGACTGGCGCGGAAGGCATTGAACTCAATGCCGCCGATCGCCCACGGACCGGAGGCGGAGAGGTTCGCCAGCCGTAGCGAGGGGGGAGACCAGAACAACTGCCGGTTGAGTTTCCGATCGAAGAGTTCCAGTACCCGTCCGCCCATCGACGGAAGCAGCGTGACCCGCGCGCTCTCGTCTTCGAGACGCACCACGGGGACTTCCCGCACCTCAAAGTGTCCCGGATAGTCTGCCGCCTTACGGTAGGGAAAACTCGATGTCCACATGTTGCGGTGCATCGGCAGCAGTTCGGGCGGCACCCCTGACGTCGCGGCCATGGAAATCATGTCCTCGTGGTGGTTAAGGCGCGGCATGGATAGATGTTTGCGTTCCGTGAAAGGGCGCAGGTGCAATGGTTCGTGGGTGAGTTGTATTCGCATAGGTCGATTCTCCAGGTCATATATTCTGGCAAAGGTAACCGCCGTCAACAGGCAGGCAAGCCCCCGAAACGAACCTGGCGCCATCGCCGGTCAGGAAGATGGCTGCCGCCAACAGGTTGAGCCTCATCACGAAATCGAAGTCCTCCTGCTGGACTTCGACCAACGGTACCTTGCCGCGGTTACCACTCGCGCCGTTAAAAAGGATATCGATCCTCCCGAAACGCCCAACCGACGACTGCAGGGCGCTGCCGATGGCCGCCTCATCGAGCAGGTCCACCTGAATGGCTGCGACGCGAGCGGAGTCGCCACAGGCGTCCACTAGCGCCTGGACTTTAGCCGCCAGGGCGTCGGCGCGAACGTCCCACAGCACCACGTTGGCCACGGCTTGGGCGTAGCCCTGCGCAAGGGGCTGGTCCTGAGCGTCGATGAATTCACCGCCGGCGGCGGTGATCACGTCATGTTCGTACTGACTGGTGCTGTAGCCATGCTCAACCAGCACTGCCCGGAAAACTGTGTTCTGTTTCATCTCCATCCCAAGCACCTGTAAACTTCATAGTTAATGCGACGTCGTTCCCTGCGCTGTCTTCCCCACCGGTGGCGGGCTGAAACCCGCCTTGCCTCCGAGCCGTTTCCATTCACGGTACAACCAGTAGTAACACCCCAGTGTGATGATCTGGAATACGAAGTTCCAGACAAAGGCGAACCGCAGGGCGTACGACCCCATGTGATGTTCCAGGGTCCGCATGAGCCAGCCGGCAAGCATGCTGCCCAGGATGCCTGCCAGAATCATCCGCATCATGGATTGGGCCGCGGAAAACTGCCCATACCGGTCACGGGGCAGCAACGACATGGCCAACGGACTTTCCGCCATGCCGTAAACAACCGCGATCGGCAGGTTGACCAGCGAGTAGGCGACTTGGATGTAAAGATAAGTTTTAGGCGAAAGGCCGGGGATCAGAAACAAAAGCGAAATTGGCGATGTCGCCACCATCAGGCTCATCGAGAATACCATCAGTGGCAGCGGCCGGAACCGGTCCCCGAAGTTGGCGGCGGCCAGGGTCAGGACCATGCCGATGAAGCCAGTGACGGCGCCGATCTTGCCCAGCAAGGCCAAATCCATGCCCAAGTCAACACGCATCGGGTTCATAAAGGAGCCCATCTGGTAAGTCATCCAGTTCATCATCATGGTGATGAAGAAGATCACATAGAACTTGTGGCAAAAACACTCCCCGACAATGGTCCGGATCGTCGTGCGGGTCTTGGCGACAAACCCGTCACCCTCGGCCAAAGGCGGAGGCGGCGGATACTCCGGTTCTTTGATCTTCAGCAGGGCAATGGTGCTGGCTATGGTGTAGAAAACGGCGGCGCCAACCAGAATCAACTTGGGATACCAGAAGTGCGGATTGTGATAATGGATGAACCCTAGGTCAATGTTCAACGGACCCCACTTGTTTGAGTAACCGTAGATAAACCAACTGTAGATCATGCCGGCCAGGCCGCCGACGATCCGCATATAGGCCATGAACTTGATGAAATGCGCCTCCGGCACCACGTCGTTGAAGAGATAGTAGAAGGTTGTACCCAGCAGCAGGTTGGAAACACTGAATACCAGACTCAGGATCCCGAAGGTCCAGATGGTCACCTCGGTCAGCGACATCTGGGGGGTGAGGGTACCTTGTACCCAGGCGGCAATTTCATTGCCGAAACCCAACAGTGCCAGGCAGGCGCATACCAACGGAGCCCCGTAGAGGAGGAATGGAATCCGGCGCCCGCGCGGACCTCGATGCCGGTCGGATTTGATACTGATGATCGGATTCAGGATGAAATTGAATATGCTGGGAATCGTTCCCAACAACACCGTGTAAAGAAAGGAGTCCGCATGCAGGTCGTTTTTCAGCCGGAACTGCAGGATCGGACCCAGCACCGTCTCCATGATCGAGAAACAGAAATCAAACCACAGCAACCAGAAGAACAGGGCCATCAGCCCCCGTTTGGTATAGATGATGTTGCCGACGCGAAAGGTCGCCGGTGCAGCGGCCTCGGACGGAGAGGGGAGGGCATTCGTGCCGGACGCAAAAGTTGATTTAAATCGAAATTGTTTCATTCTGTATTTCTTTTTTGTACACGGTGACATTAACATATCGAGCCGGTTAAACCATTGCCTTCCTTGTCATAGTTCTTACTTCTCGACTACCAACCGGAAGCGTTGTTCCACCACGCTGCCTTTGTCATTAACCACCTTGAGTAAAACATCATGCACCCCGGAACTGCCCTCCATCGGCACGCCACCTAGGCCGTCCTCTGACACCTTGAGCCATGACGGCCCCGTCTCGAGCGTCCAGGTTAGATGCTCACGTTGCCAGAATGCGGCCTCGTATTCCCCGCGGCAGGTCAGGTGGCCGATGGAGGCGATGGCGGCGGGGCGGTAGGAATAGGGTTGGCCAACCTTGGCTTCAAGAATCGGCTGGCTGTAGATGACCGGGCGTGGCAGTTCCACATAGTCCGACGGCCCGCTGACATTGCCCTTCGCATCAACAGCCACAATCCGGTAGAAGGCACGTAGGGGGGGCGTGAGCGGGAACCGTCGTTCGCGGGTCTCCGCAATAAAATTTGGTGGCGTCTTGACTTCTCCGAAGTATGGATCGTCCTTCTTTTTTGTAGCGTAATCCACCTGTGTCGTGCAGAAGCCATGCCCCATGCGGACAACATACGGGACATCGCTGGCAGTAAATCCCTGTTCGTCACTGCCGTAGACGCGATAGGTGACCGCCTGGCGTGACGCGGGACTATCATCCCATTCCAAGGTGGTGGGTGTTTTTTCTGCCTCTCGAACCCTGAGATTCACCGGCAGGCCGGGCGCGGCGCAGCGGAACTTGAACGTCGGGCTCCAGGCGCCCCACACCCCTCTGCTATCGCGGGCGCGAACCCGCCAGAAGTATTTCGTGTCAGGATTCAACAGCCCCGATCGAGGGATCGTCCACTCCGGTTTTCCGGCCGCAGGTGTGAGCGAGGTGAGGCGGTCAAAGGTGGGTGAGACCGGCCACCGCATGTCCGCGCGGTCCGACACCTGGATGTGATAATCCGCAATCGTGTTGCGTGTGTCACCCACGGCTGGCACGGGCCAGCGGAAGGTGAAAGTTGTCCCTTCAACCGTGGCACCCTCCTCAGGAAATATCGGTTTCTTCGGCGCGGCGGGCGCATGCCAGGTGGTCCGTTCCATCCATGATTGGGTGATGCGCACCTTTCTCGGGCCGTTGGAATCGTCAGTGTAGCGGATGAGATTGGCTCCGATTGTCAACTCGGGCATGCCCAGCAATGACATCTGGATGTCATTGTCGAACATGATGCTGTCCAGTCCGGCTTCACCCTCCGCTGCCGGCTTCATTTCAACCTGGACAAAGTACTCATACATTGGCTTGGATCGGGGCGATAGGAGTTTGTCGAATGAAGCGGTAAAGGAAAGGTTTGATCCGCCCGGTGTTGCCGCGAACGTCACATTTGTGAGTTCATGCCACGACGTCCCGTCGCTTGACCAGCGCAGGAGTAATGGTTCGGCTGCCGCCGGTTTCCGCACTTCGCCCCCGACTGTGCCTCCGACCATAACGTATGGGCTTGCGATTTTCCAGGTGATGCGGGCAGCCTGGCCCGGTTTGGCCGGATGCAGGTTGGGCCTGCGGCCATCGTCAGCCATGCAGGCGATGTTCTCTTCTGCCTGTACGCCCCGGCGGTAAATTGCCATATTCAGTGGCGGACAGTAGATCCATTTTCCGTTGCGGAGATTGTCGTACGCCTTTTGTCCCCATCCTGACAGGAGCGTCCCCTCGCCATCGTTGCTCCACTTGACCCCCGGTTCCATGGCAATGCCCGCCGAATACTCCTTGCCGATATGGCTCCAGCGCCACTCCAGCGACTCGCCCGGCCGAAGCATGAAGTGCATCGCATGGCCGACGCCGGTGCGCTCATTCTCCCTCCGCTCGCCTTCGTAGTAGTACAGGGAGGCGGAGGACTGGTCGGTGATCGGGTTTTCCGGCGCGGAAATGCTGTAGGTGTGCGTGCGTTTCAGTAGATCATGGTCGCGGACAATGTCGGGTTCGGAGGCGATGGTTCGGTTGTCGCGCATGAGGCAAAGCGCGTTCTCATCGCTATCCATCAGGTGAAAGGCCCCGTCGTAAAACACTTCCGTGACCACATGGCCGATTGGGTGTCCCGGACGAGTTCGGAACCCGGCGGCCTGCCACAGATTCCGGATCACCATGGCCTCGTCGCCGCAGAGTGTGTAACCGTAGATGTTGAGCGCTTTGACGGCATCGTTGACTTCGTTGTCCCACGTCGTGGCATGAAACCGGTGGTGTCGTTCCCATTCCCAAATGGCACGGGCTTTCTCGGCATCACTTGTGCAGCCACGGGTCGCTTCTGCGACAATGTTTGTCAAGGTTCGCCAATCACCCCGACTGTTGACCGTAATCCAAGGATTGATCACATCCGTCTCGCCAATGTTTTCGATTCTGGCCCATGTGTTCGGCTGCCAGCCTTGCCGGTAGGGCGCGTAGGAAACCGGCATGCGGGTCATAACGCCGTCCACGGTGCCGCGGAAGTTCACGGTGTATTCCTGATGGGCGCGGGTAATGACGGTTTCAAGGTGTCGTTCGCTGTCGCCGGGAAGATCCTGGCGCAAGGGCGCAACCGGACCCTGAACCGCTGCCTGTGCCGTCGAAACCAGCAGTCCTGCCAAAGCGGCATAACGTAGTGTACGCATCATCATGAAATTGCTTTCCTTTCCAATTCGGTCCATGGCTCCTGTTATCATCGATTCCGGCAACCCGTCATATCGGCAAGAAACCGCTCGCCGTTCTCCCAGGTGAACTTCCGGAACGCGGGTTCGCTCAGACCCCAGGAAACAATCCGTCGGCGCCACGGGAGATAACCCTCCTCCCAGTCCCACTTGAGATCCGGCGGACGCGCATCCGGCAGCCACGTGTCGGGTCCGAATAGCAGCCGGTTCGCATATTTTTCGATGAAGGCCTGGGTGTCGGCGAGCGTTTCGTGCAGCAGGAAATCCCGGCCGATATCGCTCATGGCATTGGGGAACCGGTCCAGCAAGGTGCCAAACTTCGCCACGCTTTCGATGTCATTGCCGTTGTGGCAGAGGATAAAGCGGATTTCCGGGTGCTTGCGGATGACCCGGTCGCGGCGCCGAAAGATCTCATCACGGGTCAGGCCTGTACGCGTAGTCCAGCGTGCCGTGGGATCCCCCTGGTGCACGGAGATCCACCAGCCCAAGTCTGCAACGGTCTCCCACACGGGTTCGAGGCGCCGGTCATCCATGGAGGCCGGCTTGCCGTTCGGATGGATGATGTGCATACCCAGATCCTTCCATACTTTCAGACCGCGGCAACCCAGGCGGTGGAACCGACGCATGTCCTTTACGAGCGTTTGCACGAAGTCATCCGGGCGCCAACCGAAGTTCGGCCAGGCTGGCCAGTAACAGGGCAGCCAGTTCGTGGCTTTGCGCCGGCGGAGTTCGCGCAGAAACTCGCCGAAATCGAGGTACGGATATTGGGGGATGACAATGCCGGCCTTGACCCCGCAACGCTTGTAGGAGGCCAACCCCTGATCGAGAAAGGCCTGCGAGAAGTGGGCGTGTCCATCAAAAAGCGGAAAATGTTCAATATCGATCATATGTTAGTCCTTTTTATGGCCACAGCATCGTTCCAGCAGATCGATTCCACGGGCTGATCTTCGCCCTTGTAGGTTCCCGGATTGTCTCCCATCAGGAACCTTCCCGCCGGGATGGGCATCATCTTCATCCCGAGGGAATTGGTCACAGGCGGGTGCTCCGCGCGCCAAGCATCGCCGGTCTCGACCGGCGTGCCTGTCATAACTGCCCTGATTGAATTGGCTACGAATCCCGCCAGTAGTTTTGAGCCGGCGGCCTCGAAATGCATGCCGTCAGGCTTCTGGTTGCCGGTCAACCGCGGCCTCATATGAGTGTAGAGATCATCAATGGGAATCCCGCTCGCCTCCATGACCCGCTTCGCTGTCGCATTGTAGTCGGTGACATCCTTGTTCTGCGGGGTGGCTGCGAGGGGCGTCGTCGAAGCCCACACAATCCTTGCCTTGGTGGCCTTGAGCCGACGAATGATGTCACGCAGGTTTGTCTCGTACTCCTTGATGGGGACGATCCGGTTTTCCTTCACGTCGTGCAGGCCGGCGTTGAAGTGAATGACATCCCAGTCTCCTCCGCCCGTCGCGAGGATCTGATCGAAATGCTCGCGCACGAACCGCGTCCCCTGGCACTGACCACTGGAGACGACGACCGCCTCGCCTGTCAACGCTTCCTGGACGAACGGAAAATAACCTAGGCTGATGGAATCCCCGATCAGCAGCAGGCGAAACGGCTTGTGCTGGATGAGCGGACGGTCGCTCGCGCGTACGGATACGGTGAACCCGGCCATCAGGGCGAACAAAATGGTGGCACAAACAGCACCGCTTCGAGGCGCGTTCAAAACTGGCAAGCGTGTCATGGCAATCTCCTTATCGAATGATTTGCAATAATGGGTCCGCAATCGCGGCAACGGCGATCTCCAGCGCACCGCTGGCGGCATCGAAGTTGAAATCGACACGCGATCCGTTTACGCGCACCTCCCTGGGTGCCACGGCGGCGTAAGCCAGGAATCTGCCACCGAATCGCATTTGAATTCGCACCGCGCCCGACGTTTCGACGCTGTGACTCAGCACCGCGCCACCGCTGTTGAACATGTCTGGCAAGCCGACGGCGGCAAAGTCGTCCACAACCGGCACCATCGTGAAGACCTCCGCGGTCAGTTGGGTCAAGGTCAGTTCCCAGCGCTCATGCCGTGTCATGATCTTCAACATACGGCCATGATGCGCATAGACCGCGAATCGCTCGCCAACAAGACCGGGGATGCCATCCGGGCTGACGCTGCCGGTGATGGGGAACTTTTCGGCGGCGTCTTCACTGGAATGGACGTTGAACACGCCCAGCACGGCCGAACCGCCCGGGTTTCGGTTGAAGACCTTCAGCAGAACGTTTTCGCGCATCACATCATGGAAGAGGCAATCCCGCGTCGGCACACCGGGACCGGAACAACGCAGCGTGGTGCCGTCCGGCAGAACCAACTTGCGGAGAAGATCGAAATCTTGCTCGCCTGGTTTGTCGGAAATGAGCACCGGGCTGCCACTGACCGCCCGGCCCGCGGCGTGGTAGGCGCCCAACGGGTGGCCTGACACAAATATGTCCCAGTCGGGATGTACGAACTGTCCGAACCACAGACCCACTGCGGCGTTGCACCACAAGTGCAGTCCGTGGACTGTTTTTGAACTCGGATTAGGAAAGAAATCCTCGCTGGTTCGCGTGATGGTGCTCGCCGGCGCGCCGTACAGCATCTCCGAGGAACAGCTCATGCAATTGATCAGGTTTCCAGCAAAATGCGTGTTCACGCTGCCTTCAAGCGCTTCATGGTACGCCAGCATCAACGCCACGCGTCCCCCGTTGCCCTGAGCGATCATTTCCAGCACCGCCTGGTTATCGACCTTGACGCCATCGACACCCTGGCTGCGAAGGTAGCGGTGGTAATCGTGGAAGAAACGGTGGATATGCTCTGGCGAAATAAGCCCGACCGTCTGGCCCCACCACTGGTCCCAGAAGTCTTTCTGATCGGCTGCGAAACTCCGGACACCCGGCGAACTGTTGCGGGCGACCTCTCGCACCCCGTAGCCGGGCAGGGCGGTTCCATCGACTCCACCCCAGTAGCCGACCATTGTGTGCCATACCATGAACGTCTTCACACCAAACTGGTCTTTGGCCAGATGAACCAGTGGAGCGAGGCCGGAGGGAAACTTGGCATTGGCGCCGAAGGCGGTGAGTTGTCGCGCACCGCTGGCGGTCTTGTGATCGGATTGCCAGCCGTCATCCAGGATCACCATCCGTGGCTGCACCCCGCCGGCCTTGAACGACTGCAGTCCTGTTGCCACCTTCTCCTGCGAAACCTCCTGATAGAAGGCGTTCCAGGTGCACCAGCCGAACTGATCCGCATAGGCCGGCATCGCCTTGTCCATGCGCAGCCGCCCAGTACCCAAATGCTCGTTCACAATCCGGGCCGCCTGTTCCATCAGGACGTAGGGGTCATCACCAACCATGCAGAACAGCGCGATCATCTCGGTGATCTGTAAGGTCGTATCGCCGGTTTCGATCACCAGCGTCAGTCGGTTATCACCGGCGCCCTGCAAACTGGCCCGGGCTTTCCGGTCGATCAATGGCACGAGCGCCGCCACCCGTCCGTCGGCCAGTTCCAGCAGCAGGAACTGCACCTCCGCCGGCAGCCTACCCACATCTTCCCCGGCGGCTGGTTTCATCCAGAACGGCGATCCACGATGGCAGGCCAGGAACCGCTTTGCTCCGCACACCTGCCCCAGCGGCAATTCCAACCGATCCGTCGCAGTTCCGACCTGCACGCGGAAAAACGCATAACCTGACCCGGTCCGGGCAACGGAAATTCCCGGTGACGCCCCGAGCAGCAGGCTATCAAACACATTCGGTTTTGCCATCAATTCACTATTCATTCGCTTCTCGAAATCCTTATTTCATGATGGACGCTTCTAACGATATGATCGCAGCCGCCAACTTAGCGCGCGACTGGTCGTACCAGGCGGAGGTCACATCCGTCGTGGCTTTGGTCAATTCCTTGGCGTCCAGTTTCCTGTCCTTGAGACTGGTGTCTGCCTCGATCTGCATGGCCGGACCGCCAGCCTTGTTGCCGTCGAGATCGACCACAGACAGGACTTCGTTCAACACTTTGATCGCTTTGTCGGCTTCAGCGCCATGCCCCTTGTCCCGGGCTCGCTGTGCCCGGGAACGTAGCGTGTAGACGTACCGGTAGTCGTCCACGCCCTCGCGCAGCGCTTCCCATTCCAGGGTGGGATCGTGGGTGGCAGAAGTCATGGAGGGATAGACTACGGTCCAGTCGCGGTTATCGCCGTCGAGGTCGTTGAACGGATCGACTGCCACTTCGCCGTAGGCATAGAACTGGCAACTGTATGCCCCCAGTTTGGCAAAGTAATAACCGGCCCGGTAACGGTTGGCCGAGGGATCGACCTCGAACCCCGGACAGTAGAACATGAGCGTCTGCTTGTTCGACACCACGCCCGCCACGGTCTGGTTGTTGAGATACGTCAGGTTGTAGCACACGTCGTCCAGGACCGGGCCCAGGACGGATACTGCCTTGGGGTTGGAGGTGATGTAGGTCCGCGCGCCGGGCACATCCTTGATCCATGTGCAGGAATACTTCGCCTGAGCGATCACCGGGTCGGCATGCGGTTCATCCACCGGAAAGAAGGCCGTGTCCTCGAAACCCGCCGCCTTGGCCACCTGCAGTTCTTTCGCGATCACGTCGGCGTGCTTGCGCCGTTTTGCCGGATCACCCTCCGGTTTTTTGGGATCGAGCGTCGCCAGGGGCGCAATTCCCTCCGTGCTTATGATCAGCGGGGACCGGTAGCCTAGACGCTTCAGCAGTTCAAATCCCTTGACGACCGGACCCCAGTCCAGTGTGTCGGCAACTGGATAGTAGGGCATCATGCCGGAAACCAGCGTGTCCATGCCGTGATCGTGCATATCGCGCAACTCCATCGGACAGGGATTGATCAAATCCGCATAGTAGAATTGCCCGTGCGTGGCATGATTAGGGTGCTCAAGGCTGAATGGATAAACCGTCATGTCTATCGGCACGACAAACGTCCCGCCCTTCTGACTGGTGATGGTCATGGTCCCGCTATACTTCCCTGCCGCTGCGTCGGCCGGCACGGTGAAGGTCAGGCACGCCATTTCCAGGCGGCTGGTGCTAACCGCTTGGGACGGCGCCTCCGCCAACTGTTCCAGGCATACCTGATAGTCGGCACCCCAGGACGCGCCGATGCGCTGGGGACTGTAGACAGCCCAGCGTACGGGGATGTTTGCTAGAGTTACGGAGTGCGCCGAGCCATTCAGATCGCTGAATTTCACCGCGACCGCTCCCAGATCCTTCAGCCCGCGAACCGCCACCAGCAACGAGTGGGACTGCCCGGGACAGAGGCTGACATGCTTGGTGTCGGTCAGTTCCTCCGGCCGGGGGTTCGAGTTCTCGAAAAGCCAGCGATTGATGGGCGGGAAGAATACACGGAACCCGCGCGACTTCTCCGCTGCCGTATAGTCGGCACAAGGCCCGGGATCGGGGAGCCCCAGGTTCTTGAACCTGGGCAACAGTCGGGCCAGGACCGCGTTCCGCCGGTCCGTTTCGGCCTGCAGGGCGGCCGCCGCCCGTGCCGCCGTGCCCGGCAACGGCGAGGCGGCTGACCACAACGTGCAGGAGGCGACGGGTACAGGAGCCTTGATATTGTTGAGAGCGAACCGGAAACTCTGGCCGTCCTGATTCCGCATCATTGAACGCCGGATGATTACGGTTTCTTCTTTCCACTGGCCGTCCGCCGCGCCGCCGATGGAGCCGACATACCCTGCGCCGTAGAACCCGCAGCCGCCCTTGCCGGCGTACACAAAGATCGGTTTGGAGGCGATGTCCTTAAAACGGAACGTCAGGTAAAAGGGGTGCCGGATCGCGCCATCGTCCTGCGGATCGAAGTCGAACGCGGGCATTACAAAGCCCACCTGATACACGTTCGGCATGAGGGCTCGGAAGCGGGTGGCTCCCTCCTGGCCGGCCGCGCCGATCCGCTCGGGCTGCGTCACGTGACACGGCTGCGACTCATTCACATCCGCCGCATCACCCCAGTTCCATTGACAACGCATCTCGCGTGCCACCATGTTGGTGTCCAGTGCCCAACCCGGAGTGACGGTCAATCCAAGCAGTCCCGCGAGAATTGCCCCATTCAAATGCCGTGTTTTCATGTGATGGCTCCCGATCTTATTCTTTGTAAATATTGGACTAAACGATAACAATGCGGCTTGACAACGTCAATGGAAATAATCCATATGTACACGGTAACAACACGTCGTCTGCGCCAAGGAAAGTATGAGTAGAAGATTGCTAATGGCCGGGAAGGGTTTGGGGCACTATCATGGAAAATGGTAAACTTTTTTGGTTGAAGGAGGGAACGCCAGCGGAACTGCATACCCTGTTGGGGGCTCTGGCGGATGAATACCCCATTATCGTCGGTAAAGGCCGGGGTGGAGTCCAGGTTCAGTTTGTCAAGTCTCAGACGAAAGGCCTCTCTGCCATCCGAATCAATGAGTCGGTTGCCACCATTGAATATGACCAGGTCAGCATGGCGGCCCGCGCGCTCGGCGCATTAATGGCTGGGGTCGAATCACGGGAAACCACGGTGTTCAAATCGCTGGGTGTCATGCTGGACTGCTCCCGCAACGCTGTGATGACCGTGGCGCATTTCAAGCGCTGGCTGCGGCGTCTGGCGTTAATGGGGTATAACCAGGCCTCACTTTATACCGAGGATACCTATAAACTCCCCGGTGAACCCTATTTCGGCTATATGCGCGGGGCTTACACCGAACCGGAACTGAGGGAAATCAATGCCTATGCGGGCTCGTTGGGTATTGAAATGATCGGATCTATCCAGACTCTTGGCCATTTGCAGCAGTTGCTCCGCTGGGCGCCTTACGCAGGAATCAAGGACACTTCAAGCGTCCTGCTTGTCGATTGTGACGACACCTATAAGCTGATTGATAAAATGGTGGCGTTATGTAGCCGCGTATTCGGAAGTCGCAACATTGCCATCGGCATGGATGAGACGCATGACCTGGGGCGGGGGCGTTTCATGGATCGTTTCGGGTATGAGCGCGGCTTTGATATGTTCAATCGACATCTGGGTCGGGTGTCGGAAATATGCCGTCAGCATGGGCTCAGACCGCGAATCTGGTCGGATATGTATTTCCGGATGGGTAACCGGGACATGGACTATTATGCCATCGATACAAAGATCCCGCCGGACGTGAAGGCCAAAATCCCCAAGGACGTCGATTTGGTGTACTGGGATTATTATCACCATCACAAGGGGTTTTATGTGGACTGGATCCGGCGGCACCGCGACCTTGGGCACGAGCCCATCGTGCAGTCGGGCGTCTGGACCTGGAATGCTTTATGGTACGACCATCAGTTGACGCTGGAAACCATTCAGCCTTGCATAGAAGCCTGCACGGAAGAAAAGGTGCAGGCCCTCTCTTTTACCCTTTGGGGCGATGATGGCGCCTTCTGCGAAATGGATTCCAGTTTTGCGGGACTCTGCCTGGCGGCGGATCTATGTTTCGGCGGCGGGAACGAGGAACTTGTTGCTCGAAAATTCAAGGCCATCTGCCATGCCAATTATCGCAATCATGTCGCCTTATCAACCCTCCAGTATCCCTGTGGGCTCCAGCACGGGCACATCGAAAAGCACATGCGGAAGTGGGACGACCCCCTCTTCGGGGTCAAAAAGATTTCAGGGCATTTGCTGCTTTGGGATGATCCGCTACTAGGGATTAACTGGAACAACAATAATACCATCAATCCCCACTGGGTGGACCTGACCCGGGAAAATTATGGCAGGATGCTCCGATCGCTTGAAGCCCCGGCGAGGGACAACCATAATGCGAGCATCATGCATGGTAAGGTGTTGGCGGAGGTGATTCTGATGAAGTTGGACTTTCGCCAGGCCCTGCTGAAAGCCTATGCCGAGAGGGATAAGGACGGCCTTGAGACGATTCGAAAAGTCATGGTCCCGGCCATGGTGAAAGCCCTGAATGCGCTTTTGCGGTCCTTCCGTTCCCAGTGGATGAAACGCAATAAGCCTTTCGGTTTTGAAGTCATTCAACTCCGGCTTAACGGATTGATCGGGCGGTATAAGGAAATTGCCGTTCGGATCAATGAGCTTAATCGTGGATCCAGATCGTCCATTGAGGAACTTGACGAGATTGCTCCGGAAGAACATGGGGGTGGAACAGGATTGTCCACCTATCAATTCTTCGTTTCCGGCTCTGTGATCATTTGAACCGCACAGCCTCGGGCGCAGCAACGGGCCGCGTGATGGGGGAAACGGTAAGTTGGCATTGATTAAAAATAGGGTGGGATTGATGAACAGGTATGGCAAAACGCGGGTTATTGTTTGCAGCGATGCGAACGAGTTGGGGCGGAAAGCTGCAGGGGCCGTTGCCGATGCAATGCGGATAGTCCTGTCACAAAAAGCTGAAATCCGTGTGGTGTTTGCGGCGGGGGAGAGTCAGGGCACTTTTCTCGCGGCCCTTTCGAAGGCGCCGGGACTCGATTGGAAGAGAATCATCTGTTTCAATATTGACGATTTCTGGGACATCCGGATGCCTGGGAAATTTACATGCGGTGCACAAACCACGCGGGAGCTCTATCGTCTCGTCAAGCCGCAGACGGTCAATCTTGTCCGGTTCAATGCCCCAGACCCGGAAGCGGAATGCGCTCGTTTTGAGGCACTTCTCAGGGCGCAGCCGCTTGACATCGTCTGTCAAGGGATCGGTACGTCAGGCCATCTGGCTTTGAATGAACCGGGGCAATGTCAGTTCAATGACGAAATGTGGGTGCGCCTCGTTGAGTTGGTTCCTCAGTCAAAAAAACAGCTTATGGCCGATCCGAATTTCAAGGAACTCGGCTATATTCCCGAGAAGGGGATCACCATGACGATTCCTGCGATCTTTTCTGCGGCGCAGGTGTATACCATGGTGCCGCTGGCTTTAAAAAAGCCCATTCTTACGCAGCTTGCGGCGTTGACTGCCCCTGTTGAGTTGCTGCCGGCATCTATTCTTCTCGAAAAGGAAGGGACTCTCTTTGTCGATGAGGACTCGTGTCCCGATCTTTGGCGAGGTTGCCAAAGCGAAGACAGAAAGTGATTCCGTTTATAACAAGAAAGGGATAATCCCGTGTCGCCTAAAGAACTTCTTATCCATACCCTGCAGCGAAAGCGCCTCATGCCACCAGGACGTCGATACCAACCTTTTCGAGGCGAAGTTTTTCAGCCTCGTCAATACGGTCGGTCACGAGGATGTTGATCTGGTCGGGCATGGCAAACCGGGCGAACGAGACTTTGTTGAGTTTGGTATGGTCGCAAAGCAGGACCACCTTACCGGCAATCGCAACCATTCGCTTTTTGGTTTCCGCCTGATTAATGTCCGGGGTGGTTGCGCCCTTGGTGAGGCTGAAGCCATTCGCTCCCATGAAGGCCTTGTCGGCAGTCAGGCCGGTGATGAGTTCCCGTCCCTGCAGGCCGAGGGTGCAGTGGAACCCTTTGCGGAGGACGCCCCCCATGAAGATGACATTCACGGTTTCGAACTCTTCAATCACCTGGGCAATCATGAGATCATTGGTGACCACGGTCAAGTTCTTGCGCTCGTGAAGACACCGGGCCAACTCGAGTGTCGTTGTGCCCGTGTCCAGAATGATAGTGTCCCCATCCTCGATCAGGCTCAACGCCCGGCGGGCAATCTGGCGCTTCTCATTCTGAAAATGAACTTCTTTTTGCTGCGATGCCAGTTCAAAGCCGGTTTTGGTTTTAGCAATGGCTCCGCCATGCGTTCGGATCAACCTCCCGGCGCTATCGAGATCCCGCAAATAATTGCGCACCGTGGCACCAGATACACCCAAGGATTTGGACAGGGCCGTGACCGTGACTTTCTTCTTCTCTGTCACTTCCTCCATAATTTTGAGTTTTCGTTCTTCGGCGAAGAGTCCGTCGTGGATTGCATCAGGGATATTGATCGAAGTCATATTGTTTCCAAGATATCGTTACCAGCTAGGGAATACCACGTGAAAATGACAAATCAAATAGTAGATCGCAAGCAAATAAAAGCAAAAATAAAAGAAATAGTTATAATAATGGTTGACTAAACTGTGAAATATTAATAATAAGAAAAGAAACGAATGCATTCGAAAGCAAATGATCGTTAAATGGTGGGAGCATGATGATCAGTAGTAAACAAGCGTTGGGAATAGCCGTTATTGGGTTAGGTCGAGCGGGTATGATTCATGCCCGCAATTTCGCGGCAGGCGTGTCTGGCGCTAGGCTGGTTGCGTTGGTTGATCCCTTTGCCGAATCATTGGCGCGGGCGGCTAGCGAGTTAGGTGTGGCGCGTGGTTATTCAAGCGTGTCGGATGCCATGGCGGATCCGAACATTGACGCGGTGGTGATTGCTACCCCTACCGCAGAGCATTGCCGGATTGCCGTGGTGGCGGCGCGCGCCGGCAAGCATGTGTTCTGTGAGAAACCCATGGCTATGAATGCCGTCGAATGCCAGGAGATGATCTCGGCAACGGAGGCGGCCGGGGTGCACCTGCAGATTGGGTTTATGCGGCGGTTTGACCGCAGTTTTGCGATGGCCAAGGAGCGGATCGAGCGCGGTGAAATCGGGCGGGTGGTGCAGGTGAAATCCCTCACTCATGGCCCCAGCACCCCCAAGCCCTGGATGTATGATATCCGCCAGAGCAACGGGCCCCTGGCGGAAGTGAACAGCCATGATATCGATACGTTGCGCTGGTTCACCCAGAGCGAGTTCAAGACGCTCTACGCCATAGCGGGCAACTACCGTTGCGCTGAGGCCCGGCGTGAGTTCCCTGATTTTTATGACAACGTGCTCCTGACGGCTTCCTTCGCCAACGGCATGCAGGGGATGATCAGCGGGGCACAAGGGGCGAAATACGGGTATGATGCACGGTGCGAAATCCTGGGAACCGAAGGCATTTTATTTGTGGGACACCTGGATGATTCCTCAGTTGTTTCGTGTACGTCGGCAGGCCTCTCCCGGCCTGTGGTCAGGAGTTGGACGGACTTGTTTCTGGAGGCGTACCGGGCCGAGGATGAGGATTTCGTCCAGTGCATTCGGGAGGGGCGTCCGCCCCGCGCCACGGGCCTTGATGGTCTGCGGGCCGTCCAGGTGGTGAATGCGGGTAATGAGTCCATTCGCACCGGAAAGCTGGTTACCCTGTCATGATCGCCGCCACTTATACACAGGGCCGGAAACTGGACATCATCGAGGTCCCCGTGCCAACGATTGGCGAGGGGGAGTCTCTTTTGAAAGTTGAAGCGACGGCCATTTGCGGAACGGACACTAAGATCGCCCGGGCCGGGCATCGCAAACTCAATCCCGGCCAACGGATCATTCTGGGCCATGAATTTGTCGGATCGATTGTGGCCGGAGTGGGGCAGGGCAGACGTGTGGGCATCGCCCCGAACTGGGGGTGCGGGAATTGTCCCGCCTGCATCGGCGGCATGGCCAACATGTGTCCCGATTTTTCGGCCTTTGGCATTAACACCGATGGTTCACACGCGGCCTACGTCCGGATCCCAGCGGCCGTTGTGGCGCAGGGCAACATGGTGGATTTGCCGGAGGGAATTTCCTGGGCGGAAGCAGCGCTGGCCGAACCGCTTTCCTGTTGCCTGAACGGCCAGAAGGCGGCGCGACTGGCGCCGGGCGACACTGTACTCATCTATGGCGCCGGTCCCATGGGGATGCTGCATGTCCTGCTGGCGGTTGCCAGCGGTGCGGCACAGGTGATCCTCGCCGATCCCAATTCCCTTCGGTTGCAGCAGGCCGGGCAGATAGCCGATATCATCCCGATCCGATCCGACACTCAGTCCGTTCCCGACGAAGTCACGCGCATCACCGGCGGGGCAGGTGTGGATGTGGTTCTTGTGGCGGCGCCGGTTCGGGCGATTGCCGAGGAAGGGTTGGCCATGCTGGCGCCCTTTGGCCGTCTGTGTTTGTTTGCCGGACTTCCCAAGGATGACGCCCACGTCCGCCTCGATGGTAACCTGATCCATTACCGCAATCTCTCGGTGGTTGGAACCAGCGGAGGCTGCACGAATGACTATCGCACGGCGATGCGGTTGATTGCCGGCCGCCGCGTGGACGTCCGTCCGGTGATTTCACACACGTTCCCGCTCTCCCGCCTGAACGAGGCTTATGATGTGGCGTTCTCGGGAAAATGTATGAAAGTCGTGATCACAGGGGAGAACGCATAATGACAACCGTCTGTCTCATCGGTGTGGACATTGGCACGCAGGGTACGAAGGCGGCGCTCTTTACCGGTACCGGCAAATGTCTGGCCATGGCCTTTCAACCATCGCGTCTGCACCGCCCCAAGCCCGGTGTTGTGGAAGAGAATGCCGACCAACAGGTCGAATCTGTTTGCAACACGATCCGGCAATGCGTCCGTAAAGCGCGGGTAGGCAACGTGGCCGGGATCGGGATTGCCGGCCAGATGGCCGGAGTGATCGGGATCGGTGCGGATGGTTGCGCGGTGACGCCCTATGATTCCTGGCTCGATACACGGTGCGCGCCCTATATCGCCAGGCTACCTGCCGACATTGTGATCCGCAAGGCCGGTGGGCCGCCCAGTTTTAACCACGGACCGAAACTGCTGTTGTGGAAGCATGAACGCGCCTCGACCTACCGGCGCATCCAGGCGTTTGTTCAGCCAGGTGGCTATGCGGTGATGCGGTTGTGCGGGCTGGATGCCGGCCACGCCTTTATTGACCACACGTATCTTCATTTTTCCGGCTTTGCCGACAATCTGCGGCGGGTTTGGAATACTGACCTATGCACTCAATTCGGCATTGATCCGGCCAAATTGCCCCGCATCGTCCAGCCGCAGGAGGTTGCTGGGGGTTTGACACCAGCCATGGCGCGGGCCTGTGGACTTACGGCCGGAACACCCGTTGTCGCAGGTTGCGGTGACACCGCCGCCAGCTTTCTTGCCTGCGGCGCCCACGTGAAGGCATTTGCGTGGATGTGGCAGGCACGGCGTCGGTGTTCGCGGCAACGACAGCGACGTACCGGGCGGATGTGAGGCACAAGATGCTCGGGTGGGGCCGGTCTGCGGTTCCCGGATTGTGGCATCCCTACGCCTACATCAATGGCGGCGGAATGAACCTCGAATGGTTTCTCCGGGAATTCGGAGGAGGAACAGGTTTTAAGGAACTGGACATGCAGGCGGCGCGTGTGGTGCCGGCTGGAGATCTGCCGTTCTTCGTGCCACATCTGGCAGGGCGAGTGACTCCGAGCCAACCGCTTCTGCGGGGCGCTTGGGCGGGGCTGACCTGGGAACATTGTAAGGGGCACCTGTACCGGGCCATTCTCGAAGGCGTTGCCCTGGAATACGGAATTTACAGAGACGTGTTGCGGGAACTGTGTCCGGACTACCGGCTGCGCGAACTGCGCATTACCGGGGGGGGCGAAAAGAGTCACGTGTGGAATAAGATCAAGGCGGATGTGCTGGGTTGCCCGGTGACGCAGATGACGCGGCCTGAAGGCGCGCCTCTGGGAGCAGCGCTGGTGGCGGGATTAGGTGTGGGGATTTTCACGGATTTGCATGCGACGGCGACCACATGGATCAAGACCGGCTGTATGACGGCGCCGGACCGGAAAAAGACCGGCTATTACGGAAAACGGTTGGCAAAATATCAGAACTTATTAAAGGAGATGAATCAATGGAGTTTGTAAAGGCAGACAAACCGACGATGTATTTCATAGGCGTGACGACCTCCAAGTCGTCCATTATGAAGGTCTTTCCCGCCTGGGCCAACTATTTGAAACTGGGGGATGTGGTCATCAAGGGTTTCGATCTCAAGTTGCACGATGAGCCGGCGCGTTACCGTGAAGTAGTTGAGTTCATCAAACGCGATCCACTCTCACTTGGTGCGCTGGTGACCACTCACAAGATTGACTTGCTGAAGGCCTGCCGTGACCAGTTCGACGAACTGGACGAGTATGCGCAGCTGATGGGCGAGGTCAGTTCGATTTCCAAGCATAACGGCAAACTGGTTGGCCATGCAAAGGATCCGATCACGAGCGGATTGGCTCTCGAGGCCTTCCTGCCGGCGCGGCACTTTGAGACGACCGGTGCGGAGGCCTTTGTGCTGGGTGCGGGCGGTTCGGCCATCGCCATTACCTGGTACTTGATGAATCGCCCACAGGGACCTTCAAAGATCATCGTCGCGAATCGTAGTGGTGCACGGCTTCATGAGATGCGGGAAATTCACGGGAAACTGCATTCCCAGATCCCGGTCGAATACCATGAGACCCCTCGCCCAGGAATGAGCGATGCCCTGATGGCGCGGCTCAAGCCAGGATCCCTGGTGGTGAATGCAACCGGTCTGGGGAAGGATGCCCCCGGTTCACCCCTGACGGATGCGGCGGAATTCCCGGAACAGGGACTGGTCTGGGAATTCAATTACCGGGGCGATCTGATCTTCCTCGACCAGGCGCGCCGGCAGGAGCAACACCGCCATCTGTTGATCGAGGATGGCTGGGTCTATTTTCTTCACGGCTGGACGCGGGTTGTCGCCGAGGTATTCCATGTGGACATCCCGGTGCGCGGACCGGTGTTTGAAGAGATATCCAAAATCGCCAAGGAGGCAAAATGATGCAACCCTTTACCGTGACCATCGACTTCGCCGAAAATATCATGCGTGGCGCCGACAAGCATAACATTCGCCGGGCTTCAGTCATGCGCGGTTATTACCAGGATGCGGACGCCCTGGAAAAACTCATTCAGGACGGCCATGACCCGTTGCATTACGAGACCTACGAGAAGCAGGTGCCCGAGGAGTATGGCCATCTGCTGTTTTGCATCAGCAAAATCCAACCGGGCCTCGTGGGAGAAGAGTACTTCATGACCAAGGGGCACTATCACACTCGCGAGAATACCGGGGAGATTTATCTCTGCGTTCAAGGCGGCGGCTTCATGGTGATGAAGACGAAGGAAGGCAAGTTCGATGCGCAACGCATGGAACGTGGCAGCCTCGTCTATGTGCCGCCTTACTGGGCGCACCGGTCGGTCAACACAGGCAATGAGCCGTTGACGATGCTGGCCATCTGGCCGGCCGACTCAGGGCATAACTATGGCGACATCGAGAAAGAGGGATTCCCGAAACGGGTGTTCCTGAGGAATGGGAAAGTGGTCATCGTATGAGCGGACGTATTCTGGTGACCCCACGTTCCCTGACCAAAACCGGCAAACATCCCGCGCTGGAGTCGTTGAGCCGGGCAGGGTTTACCGTGGAGTTCTGTTCGGCGGGTGTGTCGCCCTCGGAAGACGAACTCATCTGCTTGCTGCCCGGCTGCGTTGGTTATCTGGCGGGAGTCGAGCCGGTGACGGCACGGGTGCTAGAGGCGGCGCGGGATTTGAAGGTGATCAGTCGCAACGGGACCGGGGTGGACAACATCGATCTGGATGCGGCAAGAAAACACGGGATCCGGGTTTGCCGGGCTGAAGGGGCGAATGCGCGGGGAGTGGCGGAACTGGCGATTGCGTCGCGCATGAGCAATTGCAGATGAATGCACGTGGTGAACATCATTGGCTTGGCTATATCATCCGGATGGCGGGCAGGGCGATTTATCATTCGGGCGACTGCGTGCCGTATGAGGGGTTGCCGGAGCGGCTGGCGGCCGAGCGGATTGATGTCGCCCTCCTACCGGTGAACGGGCGAGGCAAAGGGGTGCCCGGTAATTTTACATTTGAGGAAGCCGTGGCCTTATGCCGTGCCGCGCAGATTCCTGTTCTGGTTGCGCATCATTTCGGGATGTTTGCCTTCAATACGGTGGATGAAACAGAACTGAAACGGAAGATGGCCGGCCTTGCTCCGGGATTGCGTGTGATTATGCCCTGTGTCAACGAGAGGTATGACTTATGAACAAGATTGGAATTTATTACGCCTATTGGACTCATAACTGGAATGCGGACTTTGTACCGTATGTGGCCAAGGTGAAGAAATTGGGTTTCGATGTGCTGGAGGTCAATTCGGGCACGGTGGCCAATATGACCGTGGCGCAACAGCGCCGACTGCAGGGAGCCGCTGAGGCGGAGGGGATTGAACTGACCTCCTGCATTGGTCTTCCCAAGGCGTTCGATCCCGCCTCTGCGGATAAGACTACCCGGCAGCGCGGCATCGCGTTCCTGAAGAAGCAGTCGCAGGCGTTGGCGGCGACAGGTATCCGCGAACTGGGCGGCATCGTTTACAGTTACTGGCCGGGCAGTCTGCCCGAGGGAGAGACAGACAAGCGGCCTTACTGGGATCGCAGTATCGAGAGCATGCGCGAAGTCATGAAAACGGCCGAAGACTGCGGCGTCACGTTCCACATGGAAGTGGTGAATCGCTTCGAGCAGTACCTGCTGAACACCGCTGAGGAAGCGGTACGGTATGTCAGGGAAGTAGGCAGCCCCAACTGCACCGTGCTTCTCGACACGTTCCACATGAACATCGAGGAGGACAGCTTTGCCGGGGCGATCAAAACGGCGGGTAAGTATCTCGGTCATCTGCACATTGGCGAGACCAACCGCCGTGCGCCGGGGCGCGGCAAGATCCCCTGGGCCGAGGTCTTTAAAGCGCTGAAGGCCATTAAGTTCAAAGGCTCAATCGTTATGGAGCCGTTCCTGATGCCGGGTGGCGAGGTCGGACGTGATATCAAGGTCTTTCGCGATTTACGCGAGGGGCTCGATCTCGACCGGGAGGCGGCTCGGGCATGCCGGTTTGTGAAGGGGATGCTGGCGTAGGAGTCAGGAGTCAGGCGTCAGGAGTCAGGCGTCAGGGAATATTGAGAGGAGGAGAAGGATGGCTGTCAGGAATGTTACGGAACTTGCTGTGTATGAGAAGTCGTATGAGCTGGCGATGCGGATATTCCAGGCTAGTAAGAGGTTCCCACTGGAGGAACGGTATGCGCTAACCAGTCAGATTCGTCGTTCATCGCGATCCGTCTCCATGAACTTGCGTGAAGCGTGGGCCAAGAGGCGTTATCCAGCGCATTTCGTCAGCAAGTTGACGGACTGCGATGGAGAAAACGCTGAAACCGCCACCTCGCTGGATTTTGCCAGAGATTGCGGTTATCTGGCAGTTGAAGAGCATCGATCACTTTTCGATGGGAATGTCGAGGTGGGACGCATGCTTGGGGCCATGCTCGTGAACCCGGAAAAGTATTGTTAATTTGACGCCTGACGCCTGACTCTTGACGATCGAAAGGAACTTGTATGAGAAAAATAAAGGTTGGTATTCTGACATTTTCGGATGGACGCGATTATATTCACAAAAGCCTGGAGCCCTTGAATCGCCGCTATCAACAGGGACTGGCCGCCGCCTTGGAGAAGGCGGGCGTGGAGGTGGTTCAAGGTGAAGAAATCATCTGGAACCAGCAGGTGGCCCAGGCCGAGGGGCGGCGCCTGACTCAGGCCGGGTGCGATCTGACGATCTGCAACTACGCGATCTGGTGCTATCCGCACCTGACGGCGGTGGCCACCGCCTTCGCCCCGGGTCCTTATCTGCTTTTCTGTAATGTGCATCCCTCCGAACCGGGTATGGTCGGCATGCTGGCGGCGGCCGGAACCCTGGCCCAGGTCGGCCGGCCACATACCCGTGTCTGGGGCCGGATAGAGGAAAAGGCTGTGCTGGCCAAGGTCATGTCGTTCATCAGGGCGGCCGGCGCGCTCTCCCTGCTCAAAGGGCAGACCTACGGCCTCTTTGGCGGGCGGCCGCTGGGAATGTACACCGCTGTCTCGAATCTGGATCAGTGGCAGAAGATGTTCGGACTCGATGTCGAGCACATTGAGCAGGAGGACATCGTCCGTTACGCGAAGAAGGCGGACTCCAAGAAAGTCGACCGGGCGTTGGCCTGGTTGGAGAAGCATGTGGGCCACATCGCCTACGATGGCAAAGGGCTCACCCCCGAGAAACTCAAACTTCAGATCCGCTCATATTATGCCTATCGCCAGATCATTGCGGAACGCAGACTGGACTTCATCGGAACCAAGGCGCATGGCGATCTGACGGAAACGTTTGTCACCGTGGATGTTGCCGAGGCGTTCCTGAACGATCCGTACGACTGGGATGGCCCGCACGAGCCAATTGTGGCGGCCACCGAGGCGGACATGGATGCGGCGCTGACGATGCAGCTCTTTAAACTCATCAGCGGCGAGCCGGTACTGTTTTCCGATGTGCGTCACTACGACAAGAAGCCCGCGCGCAACCAGCTAATGCAACACCTGTTGTATGAAAAGGTCACGCGGTAAG